>CAYPFI010000075.1:0-4014 GCA_964410005.1 uncultured Candidatus Saccharibacteria bacterium
AACGAAATAAGCCCTTGGCACCTGAGCCCTTAAAAGCACTTTTCTCGTTTTTGCCACTTTGTTGCAAAAATACTACCTTTTCGATACTAAGTAGCAAAAAGGAGAAATGTTATATTTTGGGGCGTGATGCCAAAACTGATCTTCAAAAGTAAGGTTTTCTGTTATTGTGTCGTAACGTGCGAGGCCCCCTCCGGAGAGGGGGCCATTCGCGCCCGAGGCCTGAGGCCTCAGATTCGGGTTGGGGGCGGCTGGGGGACGGGGCGGCGCTTGAAGCCGTACTTGACCATCATCTTTGCGCTGGTGGTCATGACCATGGTGCCGCCGACGGCGAGGACGCCGCAGCAGAGCAGGCCGAGGCCGATGGTGCCGGCGGTGTGCTCCAGGCGATCCTTGACGCTGAGGTCGGCCATCAGCTTCGACCAGGGATGTTGTCGGTAGCCACCTGGGCGATGGCGCCGCCGATGCCCACGCAGGCCACGGCGACGCCGATGATGCAGAACGGCACGGCCAGCATGGCCACGAGCGGCGGGGGTCGATCGGACCAGTCGTTGGAGTGGGATGATGTCAGCATCTGGTTTCTCCTCGGGACGGGGATGCTTGTCGAAATCATACATTATAAGGTATAATAAGACAAACGCACATATGTGCTATTTTTAATGTTTGAAAGTAAAGGATAACCCAACCATGGCCCGTGAATACTCCCTAGAAAACACTCGTAATATCGGTATTATTGCTCACATCGATGCAGGTAAGACCACCACTACCGAAGCTATTTTGTATCGCACTGGTCGCGTGCATAAGATTGGTGAAGTTCACCAGGGCGAAGCTACCATGGACTGGATGGAGCAAGAGCGTGAGCGCGGTATTACTATTACCTCGGCTGCTACGACTTGTTTCTGGGATGGTAAGCGCATCAACATCATTGATACTCCTGGTCACATCGACTTTACCGTCGAGGTTGAGCGCTCATTGCGCGTTCTTGATGGTGCTGTAACTGTCTTTGATGGCAAGATGGGCGTTGAACCGCAGAGTGAAACCGTTTGGCGTCAAGCCGATAAGTACGGCGTGCCTCGCATCTGCTTTATTAATAAGATCAACCAAACCGGTGGTGACTTTGATAAGAGCCTCCAGAGTATTCACGACCGCTTGAGTAAGCGTGCCTATCCAATCCATCTGCCAATTGGCTTCGAGCAAGAGATTAACGGTATTGTTGACCTCATTAGTATGAAAGCCTACACCTACAAGGATTACACCGATAAAGAGCTTGTCGAAGGTGAGATTCCTGAAGACATGAAAGAAAAGGCTGAACGTTACCGTCATCACCTGATCGAAAACGCTGTTGAAGCTGACGACGATATCATGGAAAAATACCTCGAAGGTAATGAACTTACCGAAGCTGAGATTAAGTCAGTTATTCGTAAGAGTGTACTTACGGGTAAGTTCTTTGTCGTAACCGGTGGCGATGGCCGTGGTGTTATGGTTCAGAAGCTGCTCGATGTCATTAATGACTTCCTGCCTTCACCTCTGGATATTGGTAGCGTCTGGGGAACTGATGCCAAGACCGAAGCCGAAATTGAGCGCAAGGCTAGCGACGACGAAGCCTTTAGCGCGCTGGCCTTCAAGATTGCTGCTGATCCATTTGTGGGTAAGTTAGCTTTCTTCCGCGTCTACTCAGGTAAGCTCTCAAGTGGTTCATATGTTCTTAACGCCTCTACTGGAGAAAAAGAGCGTATTGGTCGCATCTTGCGTATGCACGCCGATAAGCGTGAAGAGGTAAGTGAAGTCTTTGCTGGTGAGATTGCTGCTGCTGTGGGCCTTAAGGGAACCACCACCGGCCATACGCTTAGTGCCGTTGATAAGCCTATCATCCTCGAATCAATCGAATTCCCCGAGCCAGTTATTAGCATTACCATTGAGCCAAAGACTAAGGCTGACCAAGAAAAAATGGGTGTTGCCCTGCAGCGCCTAGCCGAAGAAGATCCAACCTTCCGCGTCCGTACCGACGAAGAGACCAACCAAACCCTTATTAGTGGTATGGGTGAGCTTCATCTCGACATCATCGTTGATCGTATGAAGCGTGAGTTTAAGGTTGAAGCTAACATCGGTAAGCCACAAGTTGCCTACCGTGAAACCATCCGTAAAGGCGTCAAGGTTCAAGGTAAGTTCGTCCGTCAATCAGGTGGTCGTGGTCAGTATGGTGACGTCTGGCTGGAGCTCGAGCCAAAGGCCATGGGCGAAGGCTTTGAGTTCGAAAACGCCACGGTTGGTGGTTCGGTACCTCGTGAGTACGTCAAACCTGTTGAGCAAGGTGTTATCGAGGCCATGAATAATGGTGTTCTGGCCGGTTACCCAGTAGTAGACGTTAAAGTTAAGCTCTACGATGGATCATTCCACGAAGTTGACTCCAATGAAATGGCCTTTAAGATTGCTGGTTCCATGGCCCTCCAGGAAGGTGTCCGTAAGGGTGATCCTGTCATCCTTGAGCCTATCATGAAGGTTATCGTCATTACTCCAGAAGAGTACATGGGTGACGTCATTGGTGACCTCAACTCTAAGCGTGGTCGCATCGATAAGATGGAAGACCTCATGGGCGCCAAGACCATTGAAGCCATGGTTCCTCTCTCAGAAATGTTTGGTTACACCACAACCCTGCGCTCAACTACTCAAGGTCGCGCCTCGAATTCTATGCAATTTGACCACTACGATGAAGTTCCTCGCAACGTCGCCGAAGAAATCATTGGCAAGAACGCCGTAAAGAGCGAATAAAAGTCTTTACAAACCTGTTGCCAGTAGTTACAATAAGTAGGTCCGACTTGGGCCTACTTTTTGTATTGCCCAGTCAATTTATAAGACAATAAGCAATAATAATAGGAGATACACCTCTATGGCAGCAGCCGAATATAATCGCGATAAGCCTCACATGAATGTAGGCACCATGGGTCACGTCGACCATGGTAAGACTACTCTAACCGCAGCTATTACCGCTGTACTTGCTAAGCACAAGCCTAGCGACATCAACAAGGCCATTGCCTTTGATAAGATCGACAACGCTCCAGAAGAGCGCCAACGTGGTATCACCATTTCGACTTCTCACCAAGAGTATGAGAGTGACAAACGCCACTATGCTCACGTCGATATGCCAGGTCACGCCGACTACGTTAAGAACATGATTACTGGTGCTGCTCAGATTGATGGCGCCATCCTCGTAGTATCTGCTGCTGACGGTCCAATGCCACAAACTCGTGAGCACGTTCTGCTTGCTCGCCAAGTGGGTGTTCCTTCAATCCTCGTCTTCCTGAACAAGATGGACATGGCTGATCCTGAGCTGGCTGAGCTGGTTGAGATGGAAATTCGCGAACTGCTCGAAAAGAACGGTTACGACGAAAACGCTCCTATTGTTAAGGGTTCTGCCCTTAAGGCTCTTGAAGGTGACGCTGATGCCGAGAAGTCAATTCTCGAACTGGTACAGGCTATGGATGATTACATTCCAGAACCAAAGCGTGAACTCGATAAGCCATTCCTCATGCCTATCGAAGATGTCTTCTCAATTAAGGGTCGTGGTACCGTTGCTACCGGTCGTATTGAGCAAGGTAAGATCAGCGTTGGTGACGAAATTGAAATCGTTGGTATCCGCGATACCAAGAAGACTACCGTTACTGGTGTAGAAATGTTCAAGAAGCTCCTGCCTGATGCTCAGGCTGGTGATAACGTAGGTGTGTTGCTCCGCGGTATTGAGCGCGACGACATCGAGCGTGGTCAAGTGCTGACAAAGCCAGGTGCCATTACTCCTCATACCGACTTCGAGGCCGAAATCTATGTTCTTACTAAGGACGAAGGTGGCCGCCACACCCCATTCTTTAAGGGTTACAAGCCGCAATTCTACATCCGAACCACCGATGTTACTGGAGCTGTTATTCTCCCAGCTGACAAAGAAATGGTCATGCCTGGCGATAACATTAAGATCAATGTTGAGCTCATCGCTCCTATCGCCATGGAAGAAGGCCTCCGCTTCGC
>CAYPFI010000076.1:0-3961 GCA_964410005.1 uncultured Candidatus Saccharibacteria bacterium
CTTATGCTTATAAAATGGCTCTACCCAGGGAAAAGTCCAGATAGAGGAGCGAGCAACCAGCCCATAATTGTGGGGCCAAAACCAGTCATATAGAGGATGCCGCCGATAACGAGGACGATACAAATAATCTTATAAATTCCGTAGCTACTGCCACCACCTAGATTGCGCTCAAAAAACTGTAGTCGCGGGAAGGTGTTGGTCACAGCAAAGTTGTATTTTAGGCCGGTTATACCAACGCCGATGGCTAAGAGTCCAAAAATGATTCGCGATAACATAACAATATTGTAGCATTAATTACCTTCCTTATCTTGCACAAATGTCTATTTTTTGCTTAAATACTAGGGTTACCCACGTCATGTGGGCTTGTAGCTCAGCTGGTTAGAGCGCGTCACTGATAATGACGAGGTCGCAGGTTCGAGTCCTGCCAAGCCCACCATGGGGCATTAGCTCAGCTGGCTAGAGCACCTGCTTTGCAAGCAGGGGGTCATCGGTTCGAATCCGATATGCTCCACCATGAAACCCATCTAAGTTCGCCAAATGGCGAGCTTTTTTGTTATGCTTGGAGCATGTTACTCACGGTACATACTCTTACAGGCGCCTTGGTTGCCCTGGCGGTTAAAAATCCAGCGCTGGCGGCGCCTTTGGCCTTTACCAGTCACTTTGTGTTGGATAGCACGCCACATTTCGGCATCGATGGTCTCGACTTTAAAACCAAGAAGGGGAAGCTGGTTGGTGTGCTGGACTGTTTTGGCGCACTCATCACTTGGCTGGTGCTGATCTCGATATTCCCAAGCCAGTGGTTCCTGGTGTCAATCGGCGTATTCTTTGCTTGCTTGCCGGACCTTCTTTATTTGCCGGACATTTTTTTCAACTACATCCCATCAAAAAAACTGCTCCGATTCCATAGTCGAATCCAGTGGAGCCAGACGCCCATGGGCACCGTCACCGACGTATTTTGGGCTGCAGCGGTAATTTTTATGATCTCAAGGTTTATATAAGCATAAAAAGCTTGCACTCCTAACCTTAAGTAGTTTAAGATGAGAGAGATACGTATAAGTGTGCGTTGTTAAATCATTCAACAAACTAACTTCTAAGGTGCTATGAAGAAAAAAAAGCCAACTCTAACCCATTACACAAAAAGACTAAAAAAGGTCCGTCTTGCTAGAACCGTAACCGTCATCGCCACACTCTTTGTGAGTGGTGTGGTGGTTGCCGCCAACGTCCTGCCCCAAGTTATCAAATCAAATGCCAGTACGGCAGCCGACACCAGCGCAGCAAACGATGTTGTTGCTAACGGCGTCAACCAGTACAATGGTGCGACAGCTAAGGCTGAATTGATTAACCGTGTTTACAAAACAAACACTCCTGAAGCTCTGTCGGCTCGTGCGCTCTATGCTAAGTTTGGCGTAGACCAAAAAGCAATTGAGAATTCCACCTTTGGCTGGATGTATGGTCCAAACGCTACTGGCGAAAAAGTGAGCCCAAATATTCCTATCGGCCCTTACGCGAACTGGCGCTCATTCGGTCGCAAGGATAATACGGGCTATATCCCTCTTGATGTAACCTATGGTACCGAAACCGCACGCTTCTATCACAAGCCATTCAAGGACGTGATGCCAAATTGGACTACGAGCGCTGGTGGCTCTTCGGCTATGCCATACCTCAAAGACACCTCTGGTACCAATGCTGCCAGTAAATGGTTCATCGCCCTTACCTGCGGCAACATCGTTGTTCCAAATATTCCAACCACGCCAAGTATTACCTTTAAGAAAGAAGTTGGTGCCGTTTCACGTAACGATCAGCCCGTAAACTTTAATGCCCCCGGGTTCAAGCTCCAGGTTAATGACAAAATTCGCTACAGTATCACGGGTACGAATGGTAATGTGACTTATCCTGCAGGTCTCGAGCTGGCTGATGCAGTCCCTGTCGGTACCACGCTTGTCTCGCAAGGTGGCGATGGATGGCCAAATGTCAAGGTGACGAATCTGCCACAAAAGACAGTTGATGGTCGACTCTACGTTGGCTGGAAGTTTGGTGATATTCCTGCCAATCAAACAGGCGTTACCGATATGACTGTTCAAGTAAAAGCAGTCACCGCACCGATTTGTAACTTTGCGTTCTGGTCGGTTGGCGGACAGCTTAGTGGCACAACTAAGACCGTCTGTTTGCCTGTTCAGCCACAGTCACCAAAAATCGCTATCAAGAAAGAAGCCCTCAATCCACCTAAGACCTTTAAAGTTGGCGACACGCTTACCTATAACATTAAGATGACCAATAGCGGTGATGCTGCTGCAGTTAAGGCTGCTGCCTACGACATCCTCCATGCCAATACCGCAGGTGCTAAGCAAGTTGTGACCTTCTCAAGCCTTGGAACACCAGTACTTAAGAAGACCTCAGACGGATCGGTGATTGCATTACCAAGTGGTAGTTACAAGGCCATTAACGATGCAGCTTCACAGCAGGCCTATGCTAACGGCAACACCAGCGCTTACGGCTACTTGCTTGAGAATATGCCTGCGCAGTCGGAGCTAACATTCTCGATCTCGGTTAAAGTCAAAGAACTTAGCGCTCCTGTTTGTGACTTCGCAGCCGCAGCAGTCAATGGTGGACTCGTAGCTGGTACAGAAGATATCTGCTTCACCAGCGAAGAGACCCCACGCGTTAAAGTCACAAAACAGGCAGTTAGCCCAGCTGCCAACACCAATGTCTCACGTGGCCAGGTCATTACGTACGACATCATCGTTGAGAACCCAAGCAAGGCTGCTGTCAATACGCCAATCACCGTAAAAGATACCTTCACGCCTCCTGGATATGCTAAAGAGATCAAGGTTGTTGGTACCTCATCGGGTGTAACCGCTAAGGTAGTAGCAGATGGTGTAGACATCACAGTTCCAAAGCTCGCTGCCGGTGCCAAGGCCACGGTGCGCGTCAGTGCCAAGGTTAGCGATACGGCTGCTGATAACGCCAAGTTCTGTAATAATGCGACAATTACCACTAACATCCCAGGTAACATCCCTGCAGAAGTTAGTAGCTCGGTTTGCCACACGGTCTCATTGATCAAGAAGAGCAAAACCGCTAAGTACATTAATCGCAGCGATGACCCACAAAAGTCTCCTGCCAATGCCGGCGACGAGATCGAGTACACCTTGACGACGACTAACCAGACCGGTGCCGCAGTATCGTACATTGTAACTGAAGATCTAACTGATGTGCTTAACTACGCTGACGTAACTGATACGGGCGGTGGTACACTTACCGATACCAAGCTCATTTGGGCGGCTAAGAACATACCTGCTGGTGGCAGCATTACCAATACCTTTACGGTAACGGTGAAGGATCCAATTCCAAACAACCAGCCATCGGTCAATAATCCAAACGGCTACGACTACAACATGTTCAATAGCTACGGTAATGAAGTCAACATCAAGATCAATAAGCCGTTGATCCAAGAAATCGTTGATGTGGCTACTAACCTGCCAGAGACAGGTGCAGCTCAGTACGGACTCGTCGTGTTCTTCCTCGGCCTCAGTGTTTACTTCTTCGTCCGCAATAAGCAGCTTACTGGTGAGCTTGCCGCAGCGACCGTAGAGTATCAGCACCAGGCTAGCACGGCCCAGATGGCTCAAGCTCAGAATCTGATCCATCCAGAAGACGATGTGACCCCTGAGCCCCCAGCCCCGACCCCGCCAACCGTCTAAAATAGACGTCTAAAAGGCCAAAAAGAACCTCGAAAAGAGGTTCTTTTTGTTTTCTGCTCCAAAGGGGTTTACACCAGGTGTGTGGGTGTGCTAATATTTTAGGGTTAGTTCAAAATAAAAGCTCATATATAGGCCTGACAACTCGGATTCTTACTACAAGACTTGAACCACCGTGGTTGTCTCGATTCATATGAGCTTTTGTGCGCAATCGGTTACGATAAGCATAAGAGTTTGTTATTTCACAAGTTAATAGATAGGGTAAT
>CAYPFI010000077.1:0-3956 GCA_964410005.1 uncultured Candidatus Saccharibacteria bacterium
CTCGATAAAAGTATAAGCCCCCTCCATGCCCCCATTGCGCCGCAGCTCTACTTTGGTTTTTTCTGGCGTTGAGAAGCCGGCATAGTCAAACACGCGCCAGGCCAACAATGAACTAACATAGCGGTTATCCGACGGATAGTCAGAATTTAAATGAAACTCAGAAACTGGTGTATCGATTATACCTGGCATACTCAAGGTATAGCCTCGGGGCAGGTTTACCTTAAATGGTTTTTTATCAAAGGTCCTAGAGTAGGAGCCTTTAAGACGGATCTTGGCGTTATCAAAAACCTGATCACCATAGACGATGACGCAAGGCAAAAAGCTATCATCCACGCCACCCGGATCATCAAGCAGCTCTGCATAATCATCGTCCGCAATATACCACTCCAGCACTGGCGTAGTTCCAGCCTCCAAGCCGCCAGTGACCCGGTACCCGTAGTAATTTATGCTATCCTCAGCACCCGGAGCACTGGCGCTACCGCCCGGATTATTGGCCACAACCTTGTAGCGGATGAGGGTTGATGCAGCAAATCCAGGGATGGTTGCTCCATAAACGTTATCGCTAGCCGCACCATCGCCATGAGCGCCATCATCGTACATGGTAATCGTCTCGTCAGCCTCAAACATCTCTTTATACACCAGCGACACTCCAGTGGTTTCCTCAACATGTGCCGTAATTACCGCTTGCTGGTTAGGCTCGATGCCCGTAACCTGGGTAACGTTATCAATGGTTGGTGGCTCGTACCCAACAAGGCTATTTTCTTCGCCAGCAGTCCCACCAGCTAGTGCACTCGCACCCCAGGAAGTCGACTGCGTGTTGTCTAAACTGGTATCTTTTAGCTCCAGCGAAGGACCGTTACCATCAGGACTACTCGGCCAGGGCGAAGCATCGTCATAATCAATACTGTTAATTGTCACGCTACTGCTGTTTTTAAGGGTAATTACTTCACCGCCGTTATCCAACTTGCCAGTATACGTGCCAATAGTTGCAACGCCGTAGGTCGCTAAGCTACGAGCAGCATTGGGGCTAACTACACCATATGTGTGACTGGCCAAGGTGGTGCCGTTGGGAAAGCAAAGAGTAATACCGCTAAAACACCAGCCGCTTAGGTCGACGGTAGTGTTGCTGGTGTTATATATCTCAAGAAACTCATCGTTATCGACGCCGCTCTGGGGATTATACATTAACTCGTTAATGATAATATTCGGGGAATCTGCCTTAGCAGTAGAATGCCAGAAAAAAAGACCCCCTAATATGAGTCCGACAATAGCTATTGTGAATACAGCCGGCACACGCTGCTTCATATGATTAATGCACCCCACTTACATCTTTACGATATGATTATGTTACCATAAGCGCTGTGATGCAGCTAGAGGAATCAGCTATAGCAGATCCGTGCTGGAGGCAATAAAGAATTGATCGATCTTATTATTAGAATCGAGATGGAAACTGACAAAGAATTTATTGCCCGATACGCCAAAGATCACATCGTCATTGAGATAGTTACTATATGACCCTGATTTGTACTTTGTGAGACTAGCAGTCGCAATATCAAAACTCCACGGCGAGGTGCCACTATTGAGGTACTCAAGCTGCTTAAGGGCCTGGGCCTTGGTTAAGGTACCTTGAGAGCTTGAGGCGGCAATGGCGTAAGTCACTTTATCGGCCATGTAATTACTGAGTGCGGCGTAGTTACCGGTCGAGACAGCTGACTCGACATTCTGCTTAAGAAGCGGCGGTACGGTGGTAACCGAGGTGCCGGTTGCATTAAGTTGCTTCTGTGCATCAGCCAGCTCTTCTTCGACTTTCTTCTTGGCAGCCTTGGTTTCTTCCAGCTGCTTGGTAACTTCAGCTTTCTGATTATTAACTTCATCGATCTTGAGTTGCTGGTAGTACCACATGCCCGCCAGCAAGACACCAATCCAGAAAATAGTCTGGAGCGCTACCCAAATACGATGCCCCCATGTTGGCTTATTGGCATTCTTTAAGATGGGCTCAAGCTCTTCTTCTTTTATCTCAGCAATAAGCTTTTTTTCTTCTGCAGTAAGATTAGATTTTTTCTTAGCCATGTCAGAATTATAGCATAAGCAGTTAGTTGGAGCTGTTCGCTATGCTATGATTAAACCAGTAAACGGGAGAGATTATGAAGGCGCCAGATTTTAGCTTGCAGGACCAATTCGACAAAACACACTCGCTGAAAGACTATGCCGGCAAGTGGGTAGTCCTCTATTTCTATCCCAAAGATGACACGCCAGGTTGCACCAAGGAAGCATGTAGTTTTCGTGATGAATTCGGCGCAATACAAAAAATGGGTGCTGTGGTTATGGGAGTCAGTAAAGACTCAGTCAAAAGCCATGCAAAGTTTGCCGAAAAGTATAACCTCAACTTCCCTCTCCTTGCCGATGAAGACTTAGCCGTCATGAAAAGCTACAATGCCTGGGGGCTCAAGAAGTTCATGGGTCGTGAATTTGAAGGTACCCTGCGAAAAACATTTTTGATTGATCCTCAGGGTGAAATCGTTAAAGAGTACCCAAAAGTCACTCCAAAAGATCACGCCGTTCAGATCATTAAAGATCTTGAGGAGCTACAAAAAAACTAATGGGAAGACTGCAACCGGCCAAGAGCTTTGCAGAAGCTCAGGATATTATGTTTTATGAGGTCCCCAAGACCAAGCGTAATATTTTTATGCGTGCTGGTTCGTTAGAACGTTCCAAAGCTTTTTTTGAGTTACTTGGAAATCCACAAAACAATCATAGGACGTTACATGTAGCCGGCACCAGCGGCAAGGGATCTATAGTGCATATGATCGACAGCCTGCTCCTCGCCCATGGCAAAACGACCTGTCTACACGTTTCGCCACATGTCTACGATGTTCGGGAACGCCTAGCCATTAATGGCAAATTTGTGAGCAAAGATGATTTTGTGCGCTACATGAATACGCTTATTCCAGCCATAGAAGATATGAGCGAGACAACCTATAATCGGCCAACCTTTTACGAGGTCAGCACAGCTCTGGGATTTCTGGCTGCCGATGACCATAATGTTGAATATACGGTGGAAGAGACTGGTCTGGGCGGACTATATGATTCCAGCAACGCCGTAGAGCGTGATGATAAAATTGCCATCGTTGGTCGTATCGGACTGGATCATGTACCTATTCTTGCAAATCCGGCTGAACTGGAAGGGGTCTTCAAAAATGGCTTGATGCCAGAGATGGTCGAACATCTCGAAACTGACATTGAGCGCATTACAGCTCAGAAGGCTGGCATTATGAGCTTTAATGGCCAAGCCGTTGCTTTGCGCCAAGATCCTGTCGTTGACGCCGTCATTCAAGCGGTAGCCGACTATCGCAGGACAGACCTTACCTGGATTACACCTAGCAAACTGGTCGAATATGAGTCAACTGAGGGAGCAACAACCTACATCACGCTACGACTTCCAGGCATGGTACTGGAACATGTAGCACTTAATCTGCCAGGTATGCATCAGCTTGAAAACTTATCACTAGCGATTTCTGCCGTCTTACTGACTGCGCAACGTGACGGCTGGGAACTTAAAGAAACTGCGCTTCGTGAAGCCCTTGCAACAGTTTGGCTCCCAGGCCGCTTTGAGATTCGAAACATTGGCGGCAAAACAATTATTCTGGATGGCTCCCACAATCCACAAAAAGTACAAGCGTTGGTCGAAACATTCCAGCGAGCCTACCCAAACAAGAAAGCCACCTTGATAATGGCTATGAATAAGAATAAAGATGCTCGGAATGTCTTTAAATTGCTGGAGCCTATCGCCGAGCAAATTATCTGCACCAACTTCTTTTCTGGTATGCAGGACTTCATGCATAAAGCATTTAGACCTGCTTACTTGGCAGGTATGGGTAAAGAAAGTACTTCAATCCCTGTATTGGCCGCCACATCACAAGCAACGGCTGTTAAGCGAGCGCTTTCCAGCAACAGTG
>CAYPFI010000078.1:0-3950 GCA_964410005.1 uncultured Candidatus Saccharibacteria bacterium
TCAGTAGTGTCATAATATTTAACCGTTGGCGTCTCGGGTGGAATGCTCTTGAGCGACTCCAAATCTGGAAGAAAGGCCTTAAAAGCATCTTTTTGATTCTCGATCTCCTGCTGTTTCTTCTCTAGTAGCCCCTGTAGACTTACTGGTTCTTCAGCGGTGAAGAATGTCTTTTTACCATGACTAGCCTGCCCTACCAGGCCTAGGCCGCTTAGAGATTCAAGAATCACATAGGTAGTTACGCGCTTGATGTCAGCCTGATTGGCAATCTGCTGGACGGTAGCCGGTCCGAGCATGAGGCTGGCCACATAAACCTTAGCCTCCTTTTCGCTGAGACCCATGTCTTCCAAATGCCTGAGCAGTTGTTCATTCATAATAGTTGGATGGTACCAGATAGATGAATAGTTGTCAATGATTAATAGCAGCATAAAAGCCATTGACTGTTCGGCTTGTGTTCGGGTATACTCCTTGTGTGGGGTTGTGGTAAGGAATTGGTAGCACATGCTAGCTCGTGTTTTTGCGCCCGCCCAGCTGGGTATTTCCAGCCAAATTATAAGTATTGAGTGTGATTTCTCTAATAGTCTCCCCGCTTTTGTGGTGGTTGGATTGGCTGATCAAGCCGTAGCTGAAGCCAAGGAACGGGTTCGAGCCGCTCTGCGTCATGCCAAGATTCCCATACCTGCTAAGCGGATTACCATGAATCTAGCGCCAGCCAATGTACCTAAAGATGGTACCGGCTTTGATATGGGTATGGCTGTAGCTCTCTTGATATCTGGCGGTCATTTATTGAACGATATGAGCGACAAGTTGTTTGCCGGCGAGATTGGCCTAGACGGCACGATGCGGGCTATTCCAGCCGTTTTATCGCATGCTGAGGCTGCTAAAGCTAATGGTATCAAAGAGCTCTATATACCGGCCGATAACGCCGCAGAAGCCGCATTGTGTTCCGACATTACTATTTACGCTATTCACGATATTACTGAGCTTCAGCGCCATCTCAATGGTAATGCCCCACTGGCTCCTTATGCATCGATTAAGCCAATCAAAACCGCTTCGAGCAAGGCTGAGGTGGACTTTGCCAGCATCCGCGGCCAGAGCCGAGCCAAGCGAGCACTCGAGATTGCCGCTGTTGGCGGACACAACGTACTAATGACGGGGCCACCAGGTACCGGCAAGACCATGTTGGCTCGGGCCCTGGCCGGTATTCTCCCACCCCTGACGTTCGACGAATTAGTAGAAGTTAATCAGGTACATAGTACGGCCGGACTTACCACGACTGGCCTGGTTACCGATCGGCCGTTTCGCAATCCACATCACACCGCTAGCGCCGTCGCTCTGATTGGTGGCGGCAGCATTCCTCGGCCAGGCGAAATCAGTCTCAGTCATCGCGGAGTATTATTCTTAGACGAGCTGCCCGAGTTTCCACGCAGCACTATTGAGGTATTACGACAGCCTATGGAAGATGGCCGCGTAACCATATCGCGGGCCAGCGGCACGGTCATCTATCCTTCCCGCTTCATGCTCATCGCTACCCAAAATCCCTGCCCTTGCGGCTACTTTACCGATCCAAATCACGAGTGTAATTGTAGCCCCATCCAACGACGCCGCTACTCCCAGCGACTTTCTGGACCTTTGCTTGATCGCATCGATATCCATGTTGAAGTTGGACCGCTAGCTAGCAAGGAGCTTACCGGGGTTACCGACGGCGAATTGAGCAAATCTATTGCTCAACGTGTGAAAAAGGCTCGTGTAAAGCAATTTCAGCGCTCCAAACGAGGTCACTCTACCAATGCACAGATGGATAATGAGCAGATTAAGCAGTGGTGCAAGCTCACCCCTGATGCCAAACTGATGGGCCACCAAGCCCTCACCAACTTACAACTCTCGGCCCGTAGCTATATGCGTTTGTTGCGGGTGGCTCGCAGCATTGCCGACCTTGATGGTAGCAGCGTTATAACAAAACAGCACCTCGGGGAGGCGCTGCAATATCGTTCCAGAAATGCTTAGAGCTTGATGGAGTTGTAGAGATTCTTGCCGAACGTACTAACGTCCAGGAAGTACCAGAGAGCAATCATAATAACGATGAAGACACCGGCCAAGATCAAAGCTCGACGTACGTCATCGGCCACATCACCCCACTCGTTTGGCATGGTGGTGCTCGCCTTAGAAGTCGTCTTGGTACTCACTGCAGCAGGAGCCGAAGCGACCACAACGGGAGAAGATACGCCTTTGTGTTGGAAATTATGCTTCTTTTTGTGCTTCTTCTTTGCCATTGCCTCTATGATAGCACACCGAGTATACTAGATACATATAGCGCTTGAGGGGAGCTCATATGATTCTCATCGTGGCAATTATTGCCATTTTTATTTCGGTTGCAGCCAGCGTGCAAGTTTGGCGCCTGACGACTCGCATGAGTCAGGTTCTTGGCGATTCCAATGGGGACCGACTCGAGAAGCAACTACGCGAATACCACGCCAAGAACAAAGAGATTCAAATCCAGTTTGACGAGATGACAATAGAACATCAAAAGCTCAGCTCAATTGCCGCTCTTTCCCTCCAAAAGATCAGCATGGTACGCTTTAATCCCTTTGGTGACGTTGGCGGCGACCAGAGTTTTAGCCTGGCCATGCTCGACGGGCACGACTCTGGATTGATTCTTACCAGTATTCATGGCCGCGGCGGCACCCGAGTATATGCTAAGCCAATTGATCTCGGCAAGAGCAAGTACACGCTATCGGCCGAGGAAAAGAAGGCCCTCGGCGGCGCCATGAAGCGCATCCCTAAACGACTAAATCTTAAAGGAGAAAAGTAATGGCTAAGGCACATCACCTGGTTGCAATGGTTGGCTCTGATACCACCATCGGTACCGGCGTAGAAGTTGAAGGCGCCCTCAATTCGGCTGGCGACATCACCGTTGATGGTCACGTTAAGGGAGATATAACGGCTGGCGGCAATATCACCATTGGCGTCAACGGCGAGGTAACCGGCAGCCTAACGGGCATTAACATTATGATTGCTGGCCACATCAAGGGCCATGTAGTAGCCGAGGGCGAAACCCACCTCACCGAGACCTGCAAGCTCGTCGGCGACGTCACCACTCAGCTGATTGCCATCGATTCGGGCGCAAACTTCCTTGGCACTATCAAGATGCAAGAGCAGCAACGACTCCTCCCGGCCGAGGACGATAAGTAGGCAAAACATGTATTATTACATTATTAATCCGGCAGCTGGTAATGGCGCGGCTCACACTCTCCAGGACAAGCTCCGCACCGAGCTTAAAAGTCTTGGTATTGGTGGCGAATTTGTAACCACTACTGGCAAGGGCGATGCCACACGGCTGGCTAGTCAGGCCATTGCCAAGGGCTACACCACCATCGTGGCGGTCGGTGGCGACGAGACCGTCAACGAGATTATCAATGGCGTCACCAGCGACACGGCAGCCATTGGCGTCATCCCTATTGGCTCCATCAATCAGATTGCTGGCCAACTCGGTATTCGCAGCTGGCAGCAGGCCTGCGCCGTGCTCGCGGCCCGTCGTATCACCGAGTACGCCCTGATTGCGGCTGGCGAGGACTTCTTTCTCTCCAGTCTGACCCTGGGCTTTGAAACCGAGCTTCCTGATGCCCAGGCTCCTGCGGACAAGAACCTGAAAGATAAGGTGTTCCATCTACGCGACAGCTTTAAACGTGCTCAAAACTACCAAACGATCAAGTGTAAAATCCAGGTTGATGGTGGCTACACCGTCAGTGCCGATGTGTTTAGCCTCAATGTCACCAACCAAAAGTTTATTAACCCCACCGCGCCCAACGAGCTGAGCGTCATGATCACCGATAAACCCTCTAAACGACAGCTTGGCAACCTGTTGCTTAGAGGTAGCAAAGCCGAATCGCTCGGCGAACTGGCCACTACTAACTTCCAAGGTAAAAAGATTACGCTAGAGGCAATTCCTCCTG
>CAYPFI010000079.1:0-3851 GCA_964410005.1 uncultured Candidatus Saccharibacteria bacterium
GCCGAGCTCTCCATGATATCGATTCAAAACGACGCCAAGTACGGGGCGGATGCTATCGGCCGCACGAACCTCTTCGCTCAAGCCAAACTCGAGGGTGCGCTTAGCGAGTTCTGGCTGTTTGAAGCGAGCCATGGCTCGAGTGATACGGCCTTCTTCTTCCTGATCATCGGTAGCTTTATACATCTTATAGAATTTCTCGTATGTGGTCTCATCACCAAAGCTAGCAACCAGTGAGTAAACCGCGCCGCGTATATCAGCATGAATATCTGTATCCGACTCAAACAATTCACGAGCCTTAGCCAGGGTAGCTTTGTTATCGCGACCAACCAACCCAACGAGTCGAGGGCGAAGCAGGGCATCAAAGTGCGATTCGCCATCTTTTGGTTCCCAGCCAAGTTGCTCAAAGCGTGGCTTAGCCAGCCATGCACCAAACTTTTCAAGCTCATCGAAGGCTTCATCATCAACGACGCCCATGATGCTGCCAAGGCCGGCCAGCATGCCGTCCCAAACGGCCATGTCAGTCTCCTTCTGCAGGTTAGCGATGAGTTTTAATCCTGAAACACTATCAAGTTTACCGGCCTTGATAAGGTCAAAGGCATCGGTCAGGATACCAAACTTGTCGACAACATCTAGCTCGCTCGATTGGAGCTTAGTCGCCAAGTTTTGGAGCCACTCACTAGTGTAGCCGACGACGTAGAAACCGGTCTGACCCTTGTTGGGTTTAAAATCATGTTCTACTTTTTGGTCGAACATCAAATGGGCATTCTCCATGAGCACGTTGGTGCCATCCACTTCTACCGGTACAGGCCATGTCTGGTCGGTCTGTTTGGCTTTTGGATCAGCAAAGAAACGCTCTTGGCGGATCTTGCCGTCTTCGAACCATAATACGGGATGGCCAGGTAAGCTGGTCCAGGCACCCATAATCTTGCTAACTGGTTTGCCCGAGGCTTTCTCGAGCGCATTCCATAGGTCGACGGTCACGGCGTTACCGTAGCTATGTTTAACAAGGTAATCATGAAGACCTTTTTTAAAGTCATGTTCGCCGAGGTAAGCGTGGAGCATGCGAATTACGCTGGCACCTTTTTGATAACTAATTGCGTCAAAAATCTCATCGACTTCGCGTGGGTGGTGCACTTCAACTTCCACCGGGTGAGTATTGTCGAGCGCATCAAGATCGCGGGCATGAGCGTAGTCGTCAGTGACAAACTGTGTCCACATATTCCATTCGGGGAAGAGGTGGTCAACCGCTAAGTACTCAACCCAACTCGCGAAGCCTTCGTTGAGCCAGAGATCAGTCCACCAGCCCATCGTAACCAAATTACCAAACCATTGGTGAGCTAGTTCGTGAGCCACGACCATGGCGGCCCACTGCTTAGTGGCCAGTGATGAATTCTTCTCATCGACCAATACCGCTGTTTCGCGATAGGTAACTGCGCCCCAGTTTTCCATAGCTCCTGCGGCAAAGTCCGGCACGGCAATCATGTCGAGTTTAGGCAGAGGGTAGGCAATACCGAAGTAGTCCTTATAGAAGGAAAGTGTTTTGGCTGCCACGTCGAGCGCAAACGCCCCATGCTCTTTCTTGCCAGCTACCGTATAGACGCGAACGACCACGCCTTCGTCATTGGTAGTTTCGATGTACTCGAATTCACCGACCAGGAATGCAAGCAGATAGGTACTCATAATCGGTGTTTGCTCAAATTTCACAGATTTCACACCATCTGTTGTTTCGGATTTCACAACCTGGCCATTACTGATGGCATCCAGGGCTGGATCGATGTGCAATGTTACATCAAACGTAGCCTTGGCCGCTGGCTCATCAATACATACAAACGCCTCACGCGCAGCCGTCGCTTCAAACTGGGTTGTTGCCAGCCACTTCGTCTCGCCGTTTTGCTCGTACTTGCTACGATACCAGCCGTGCAGACTCTCGTTGATTTCGCCGGTGTACTCGATTTCGATTGTGTATTCACCGACTGCAAGTTTTTCCGAAGCTGTGAATGTTACGGTCTCATTTTCTTTATCATAATCAATTGAAAGCCCTTGGCTATCGATGACAGCCTTCTCGATTTTGAGGTCGCGACTGTGCCACATTAGCTCATTGGTGTTTGTGAGCAACTTAAAACTAATTTGTTGTTTACCTACAAAGGTAAACGTTGAAAGATTCGGGGTAAGATCGAGATTATAACTGCTGGGATTGATGGTGTTTACGAGGTGGGTAACGTTTTTCATATATCTAGTATACACAACTTCCCCTACACGTGACGACGCCCCCGCAAGCGGGAGTGTCGCCACTGTAGTGGCGCCTTCCTGCTCGCAGGGGCTAGGCCGCGACGGGTGAGATCGTTCGGTGGGGTGCGATGTACCCGGTGTAGAGGCCGCTGATCTCCTCACGGTTCAGTTCGTAGTGGGTGGCCGCGACACGTGCAATGGTCGCGCTGTCGGTGATGATGTAGTACATGATGATGGCGACCACCACCTGCTTCATCTTGTCGCTGGGCGTTGAGAAACTGCCGCTGTGACGAAGCTCGCACACGCTCATGAGCTTGAGGAGCTGCTCATCGGGCACGACCTTGAGCGCCAGCTTGTGAAGCAGGAGCAGGAGGTGCGGAGGGCGGGAGTCGAGCTCGTTCTCGATGGCCATCCACAGGCGAGGAGCACCTTTGGTGGACATGATGTCGGCGAAGAAGTTCTTCTGGACATCGCGGGCGAAACTTTCCAGGGCATTGCTGGCCATGACGGCCTCCTAATCTCGAGAGATGTGCATAAAATGTACCATTAAATTGGCAATGTGTCCAGAAGTGACGACGCCCTCGCAGGGAGGGACGGTCGCCACGAAGTGGTTTTCGTCTTTGCCCGCGAGGGCGCTAGGTGGGGATGTGGCTCGGACCGGCCTCGGCCAGCCAACGCTTGGATCGAGCGCTGGGTCGGTTGGCGGCTTCCACCTTGAGGTAGTAGTCGATGACCTGCTCGTGGATGTAGCCGATCACCATGCCGGCCAGGCCCGTGAGGCGAGTGTCATCGACATCTCCCAGGGCGCCGTGAGGCCCGTTGGGGGCTACATCGATGAGCTCGTTGATGAGGTACTTGAGGTTGCGGCCAGAGATGAGGTTGCCCTCGTCATCGCCCAGGTCCTCGCTGAGGATGAGCTGGAGGATGAGGTCTTCAAGGCTGGTCTTGGCCTTGTTGTCGGTGACCAGCTGCTTGGCCTTGGTGACGAGATCCTGCAGGGAAGGGGCGGGTTCGGTGGTCATGAATTGCTCCAGGTCGAATTGTTGGACGGGTGCGAATGTGCATAAATACTACCATGGAGACGATAATTTGACAATATCTGTCAAGTAAGGTAGTATAAGGGGGTACTGATACCGGACTTGTTCCGGGTTTTTTATCACTAACAACTGAATAACATTTAAATAGTCCCGAAAGGAAAATATAATATGCAACAGAATCAATTTGTAACCGCCATCGAAATGTTGGCTGAAGAAAAAGGTCTTAGTAAAGACATCATTATGGAGACCGTGGAGCTGGCCCTGGCCGCTGCCTATAAAAAGGATTACGGCGATAAGGATCAGGAAGTTCGGGTGGAGGTAGACCCATCAACTGGTGATCCACGTATTTTTGTTACCAAGGAAGTGGTAGACGAAGTTGATAACCCACACCTCGAGATTTCTGTTGGGGACGCACAAATAATAAAGAGCTCTGCAAAAGTTGGTGAGACTGTGGAGATTGAAGACGTTAATAAAGAGTTTGGTCGCGTTGCAGCTCAGACTGCTAAGCAGGTGATTATTCAGCGCATTCGTGAAGCTGAACGCGAAGTTGTGTACAACGAATACCAGGACAAAGAAGACACCATT
>CAYPFI010000080.1:0-3843 GCA_964410005.1 uncultured Candidatus Saccharibacteria bacterium
CCACAAGGTCGATAGCGGTGTGCCCGCCACTCGAGAAAAGAATGCCTTGAATGGTGGGATTCTTAAGTGCCCAATGAAAATCATCAATTCGCTCTTCTGGCGTTCCGGCCGAATAGTAGTGCTGAGCCATGGCATTAGGTGCAAATACTACCTTCAGCCCCGTGGCCTGCTCAAGATTAAACCGAGCTCGCTGGGCACGTTCTGGCTGCAAAGCCATGGTGTTTGATGGCGATATGATAGCAACAGTATCTCCAGGTTGTAATCGAGGTGGCTTCATACTCAAAGTATAGCAAAAAGAAAAGACGGCTGCTTTATCAACCGTCTCTCCACGTATTTGGGGCGAGTGATGGGGCTCGAACCCACGACCTTCTGGACCACAACCAGACGCTCTAACCAACTGAGCTACACCCGCCATATTTACTTTTGGTGCCCCCGGCAAGATTCGAACTTGCGACCTTAGGCTTAGAAGTCCTCTGCTCTATCCAGCTGAGCTACGGGGGCGCACAGAATCTGGAGGTACACTTGGAGCGGGTAGAGGGAATCAAACCCTCATCTTCAGCTTGGAAGGCTGACATAATAATCGCTATACGATACCCGCATACTGGTCGGGGTGAGAGGACTCGAACCTCCGGCCTCCTGCTCCCAAAGCAGGCGCGCTAGCCAACTGCGCCACACCCCGAAGTGTATATATGCGCTTGCGTACCGAGAAATGATACCTTTTTTCGTCATAAAAAGCAATGTTGCGGGCGGGTGAGGGGCGGATGTGGGTCCGCCCCTCACCGTTGATCGCACTAGACCTCAGGGCATCCAGGACTGGTCGCCGTGGTCCAGGCGCTCGTTGGCCGCCACGGGCGGCGCGGGACCGAGCTGATCGTCGACCTCCATGGCGAAGGCGTCTCGGTCCACAGCATCGATTGCCGGGATGGGTCCGAGGTGCCCGTCTTGTTCGAACGGCGTTCGGTCGCCGCCAGGGCGGCGTGACTTGCCCATCAGCTCGGCTGCCCGTCGGCGACGAGTGCGGGATCAGCCCCGGGCGGCACGCCAGGCTTGGACGCTGTGGGCGGAGCGGTCGGTGGCTTGGGTGTGGTGTCGCGCTTTTCTTCACGCTCGGCCATGTCTTCTCCCTTGGGTTCGTGATGCCGGGTGGCACCATGTGGGTTATTATTCTCCTTTCGAACTGATTTGTAAACAGTTATACTAGAAGCATGAATTTGCCCCCAACTTTCAATCTTTCATATGTAGTTCGTCGTTATAAAGAATTGGTGGCGGTAGTTTTAGTGTTACTGTTGAGCGGGATATTGGCATTGATTGGATATTCAAATATTGCCAATGACCTCTTATTGTTCATGGGTGTACTTGGTGTCATCCCTATTATTATCGACATGATCAAGAGTATTCGGGCCGGCGAGTACGGTGTTGATATCTTGGCGGTTGTCGCCATTGTTTCGGCCCTGGCGCTTAGCGAGTACTTAGCAGCTGGTATCATTCTCCTTATGTTGACCGGTGGTGAGGCGCTGGAAGATTATGCTCAAGAGCGCGCCAAGAAAGAGCTCAACGATCTCTTAAAGCGCGCCCCAAAGGTTGCTCACCTTAAGGCTAAAACAGGCGAGAAGGACGTTCCGGTTCGCGAGATTATAGTCGGTGACATTATTATTGTGAAGCCCGGCGAAGTTGTGCCAGTTGATGGCATTATTGCGCACGGTGCAACCACCCTTGATGAATCGGCGCTGACAGGGGAGAGTTTGGCCGTAGAGCGAGGGAAGGGTGGCGTCGTTTTAAGTGGTAGTATCAATCAGTTAGCTGCCATCGAGGTTAAAGCAACGGTGACCAGCGGGGATAGTCAGTATGAAAAGATTATTCATCTTGTTGAGCGCGCTGCATCTAGTCGTTCACCACTCGTTCGTTTGGCTGATCAGTATAGCTTGCCGTTTACCCTCGTTAGTTTTGGTATTGCCGGCCTGGCCTGGCTGGTGAGTGCCGATCCTCTACGTTTCTTGCAGGTCCTGGTTGTAGCCACGCCCTGTCCCCTGCTGATTGCTACGCCGGTAGCCTTGGTGAGCGGTATGAGCCGAGCTGCCCGTCACGGCATTATCGTCAAGAACGGTGCCGCATTAGAGCAGCTCTCGCGACTCCAGGCCATTGTGTTTGATAAGACCGGTACGCTAACGGTAGGAGAGCCACAAGTTGAAAGCGTTCACGTGCACGATCAAATTGAATATACCGAGAAACAAGTTTTGCAAATGGCCGCAAGCGTGGAGCGTGGCTCGGCTCATACTCTGGCTGCAGCCGTGGTCAGCGAGGCCAAGCGCCGCCGTTATAAAATATCAATGGCCACCGAGATTGAGGAAAAGTTGGCACATGGCGTGACCGGTATTGTGGATGGCCGTTATGTATCGGTTGGTAAGCTAAGCTACTTACATTATCTTGGTGTACTCTTTCCCAAACATTTTAGCGACTATCATCAGAGTATTGAGGGCGAGGGCAAGACGGGTGTGTTTGTGGCTATCGAGGGCGTATATGCAGGCCTCATAACCTTTGCCGATCAGATTCGACCAGAAACTGTTGACACACTGAAACAAATTTCCAAACTTGGCATTGAGGATATGGCCATGGTCACGGGTGATCATTATGAAGTTGCTCAGCGCATTGCCGACGAGCTGGAGTTGAGTCAGGTACATGCTAATCAGCTACCGGCCGAAAAGCTAAAAGTAGTCAATCGACTGCGCCGTGCCCATAAGCCATTGGCCTTTGTAGGGGATGGCGTAAATGACGCGCCCGTCTTGGCTGCCAGTGATGTAGGAATCGCTATGGGCGCCAAGGGCTCGACTGCTGCCAGTGAGTCAGCCGACATCGTTATTATGCTTGATGATCTCAAGCGCGTGCCCATGGCCATTAAGATCAGCAAACGAACCCTGCGTGTCGCTCGTGAAAGTATCTGGGTGGGGATTGGTCTTTCAGTCATTCTGATGTTCATCGCCAGTACCGGTCGTATTTCGCCGCTTAATGGCGCACTTCTTCAGGAGGGTGTCGATATTTTGGTTATCTTGAATGCCCTGCGCGCCCGCAGCGATCGCTAGCCTCTATGCTATAATCCAAGCATAAAAGGAATCCGCTATGGACGAAAATCCCAACTTTGAACAAGAAGGCCAAGAGGCCGCTCAGCAAGTAACACCGCCTGTGAAAAAACCAAACCGCAAACCACTTATGATTCTTGCTGTCGTTGTGCTTTTAGCGCTTGTTGGGTACGGCGTATATGCCTGGCAGAATAATCGCGTTGCTCAACTTGAAAGCCAGGTGAGTGAGCTTAAGAAAGAGACGGCGGCTGAAGCCAAGCCGATAGATCAATATGCTGGCTGGAAGAGCACCACTATGAAGTATGAGAAGCTTAGCTTTAAGTACCCGGCTTCCTATAGCATTGATGTGGTAAGCACGCCTGCAGAGCCACATGAGGGATTACCTAGCGATCGAGTTAGCTTGGTAGGATTAAACAAGTTTAACATTGCTATGCAAACAGGCATGTGGGGCGTTGGTGGCGGTTGTGAAAAATGTAAGGTAGTTTACTCCGAGCCTATTACTGTCTTTGGGAAAACCTATCATTTAAATTATGTCAGTGATACAGGAAGTGAGGCATCAGTTGGTAGGATCATCCTCGCCAATGACGCAGATAATTCCATGGATTTCCTTAAAGCAAAAACAATTCTTAATGGTGACGGTAGTCCTTCACTCATGAGCTTCACCGTGAGTTATCAGCCAAATGGTACCGAGACTACGGTCACAAAATCACTCACATTTCTCAAGAATGACGAGCAAGTTAAGCAAGCCAAACTTGTCTTGCAGAGTCTT
>CAYPFI010000081.1:0-3774 GCA_964410005.1 uncultured Candidatus Saccharibacteria bacterium
TGACGAGGCCAAGAAGAATGGCACTTTATACAAAAAGACCTTGGGCATCGTAGGGCTTGGCAATATTGGTTCCGAGCTTGCTCATATGGCTCAAGGGCTGAATATGAATATTATTGGCTGGAATAAATCACCCAAAAAAGTTGCTGGTGTTACTAATGTAAGTCTCGAAGACGTGTTCTCTCAAAGTGATTTTATAAGTCTTCATATCGAGACGAATGATCAGACGATCGGGTTGATTGATGCCAAGTACTTAGATCTGATGAAACAAGGAGCCATCCTGCTTAACGAAGCAGATGGCAAGATCGTTAATAATCCTGACCTTGTAGACGCTATTAGGGCTGGAAAGGTGAGTATCTACGCTGCAGCCTCAACCGCAGCCACATCTATTGAGGAACTATCAAGCATGACCGAGTACAAGCCAGTTCCATCTCAGGCCTGGTTCACCGATCATTCGCTTGATGAGCTTCGTAAGACCTGGGTTCAGAATGTCATCGGGGCAATAAATGGTATGCCCGAGAATGTAGTAACCAAAAGTTAGTTGGTTTCGACTCCAGGCATAAATGCCACATCCCAGTCCTCAAAAGTAATCGTAAAAACGATACCGGCCCCGAGATGATTATCAATAATAAATTGCTCCAATGCCGTTTTGTATAAGGACATCTTTTCACTACGCACTTCCGCGCGTGATTTTGTCTCATGATCAAATTCAAAAACTTTTGCGCGTACTTCGATTTCGGCACTAGCTACTGAATGATCAGCTTTTCCATACGGACTAGTAAAAATGGATACCAATTCCTTAGCTTGTTCCTCGGTGTAATTGAAAGCCTCGCCACTCACTTTAAGTAATAGAGAGATAAGTCTCTCGAGCTGTTCTTCGCCGAGTAGTTTTTGTGAATAATCTGCATGTATATATGGCATGATGGTTCTCCTGACAATATCTTATCATAAAGTAGGGCTGCCGAGCCCCGGGGCAGAGTGCCCCGGGGCCGGACGTGCGAACGGTGGGCCGATCAGACGGGGAGCGGAAGAACCACACGCTCGGCGTTGAGCTTGATGAGTGCCCGATCGACCTTGTAGACCAGGTCGCGCAGTGCGAGGACGGTCCATAGCCGCTCCATCTCCCCCAGGTCCATCTTGAGGTCCGGAGCGTGGCTGTTGAGGTTCTCGAGATCGGCCTTCACACCTGAGAGGCACAGCTTGTAGATGAGCTGCTCTCGTAGCTGCGGGTCGAGCTTGCTGAGCATCTCCGCGGTGAGGTCGAACATCTTGACCTGGTTCTGGTCTTCGCGGAAGCGCTTGCCCAGATCGGCGAGGAAGTCCTCGATGATGGGGTCCATCTTCTCCCGCAGCTCGACAGGGAAGTTCGTGAAGTCACGAGCGCGGCTGCTGTTGAGGTTGGTGATCAGCAGGTCGAAGTCACCGTCGTCACGCCTGGTGAGCTGGACCCGTCCATCTTGGAGGTGACCGGTCCGGAAGATGAGGTTGGTCACGTCCATGAAGTGGAAGCTGCAGGACACGACGGCCTCGACGGAGTAGCCCTCGAGCCAACGCATGGCAGCCCGCTCGTGCTCGGAGAGCAGGATGTACTGCCGGTGCTCACCCCTGACCTCCTTCTCGCACCCGTCTTGCGGATCGCAGGGCAGGTAGACCAGGTCGGGGTTGATGGGGTCGGTTACCCGGGAGTTGGGCTTGTCGAGGTAGAGCAGGTTGCGCATGGCAGCGGGCAGCTGGCCAGCGGGGATGGTTGCGGACAGATCGTTCACGGAAGGCTCCGGTCGTTGATTCGGGTGGAACGCGTCAGGTTGAGACGTAGGCGCATAATAGCATAAAGATACTTTTTTGTATATAAGTAGGGCTGCCGAGCCCCGGGGCGAGTGCCCCGGGGTCGGACAGGGAGAGGCCGCTGATCAGGCGGCGTCGGACTGGGCGGTCACCCGGACGGTCCCGGTGGCCCAGCTGGCGACCGGCTTGTCGTCGATGCGGAGCAGCACGGCCTTCTCGGGGGCCGAACCCGTCGCGACGGACAGCCAGCCCTGGTTGCGGCTGGTGATGGTCGTGGCGAGGGTGTCGCTGAGGGTGGTCAGGCGCTCGCGTTGACCGCTGGTGAGGCTGGCCTCGACGATGATCGTGATCTTGAAGGACGAGCCGTGCTTGTGGCTGGGCGCGGCGAAGCGATGGGGGATGACCTCGACGCTGTTGGGCGACATGGCCAGGCGGTCGGCGGTCTCCTCCTTGATGCTGGTGATCAGCGAGTTCAGGTCGGGGATGCCGTCGTCGGGGATGTGCAGGTGCACGATGGCGGGTGAAGACATGAGTCCTCCAGGGTCGGGCGACAGGTGTCGCAGTGGTCTCCAGGCAGGAGATTGGTTTATAGTAACAGATTACATTTTTGGTGTAAACAAAAAACCACCTGGCACGAGGTGGTTTTTACGTTGAGAGCGAGCTAATTACTTAGCGGCTTGGGCTTTGTCGAGGACGGCCTTGAAGGCTTTTGGCTCGTTAACGGCCAGTTCGGCGAGGATCTTACGATCAACTTCGATATTGGCTTTCTTGGTCATACCCATGAAGGCCGAGTAGCTTACGCCATGCTCGCGGAGAGCGGCGTTGATACGGGTGATCCACAGAGCGCGAATATCGCGCTTCTTGTTGCGACGGTCACGGTAACCATATGAGAGGGCTTTAAGAACAGCTTGCTTAGCCTGACGAATCGAGCTACGGCGCATTTGCCCCATGCCTTTAGTCTGTTTTCGGATCTTCTTGTGTTTGGCGTGAGTAGTGACGCCTCGTTTAACTCTCATTACTTGTATCCTTTTAGCATCTTCTTGATGTTACCGGCGTCACCTGCACTGACCTCAAATTCCTTGACGTACGTACGCTTCAGGCTGGTCTGCTTACCCGAGAGGAGGTGATTACGGAAGGCTTTACGGCGTAGCATTTTACCGGTGGCGGTAATCTTAATACGCTTGGCCATTCCTTTATGTGTCTTCATCTTGGGCATGGGGATTCCTACTTCTTTAGCTTGATTATCATACTGAGGTCACGACCAGTCATAGCTGGTTGAGACTCTTTATCAGCAATATCGCTGATCTTGGCAAAGACGCGTTCAAGTAGTTGATGACCAAGTTCGGGGTGGGTGATTTCTCGTCCACGGAACCGAGCGGTCAGCTTGACGGTATTGCCTTCCTCGAGGAATTTACGCGCATTTTTGAGCTTTACATCGATGTCGTGCTCGCCAATCTTGAGGCCCATGCGAATCTGCTTAACCTCAGTTTGTTTCTGATTCTTGCGATTCTTGGCATCTTGCTTGGTCTGCTCGTAACGATATTTGCCCCAGTCGATGATTTTCACCACGGGTGGGGTAGCGCTCGGCGCAATCTCGGCCAGATCAAGACCTGCTTCTTGAGCAATGAGTTTGGCTTGGTCGAGTGATACGATTCCAAGCTGGCTACCGTCTTCTCCGACAAGTCGGACAGAGGTGGCTTTAATCTCGTTGTTCAGGCGGGGTTTATTGATCGGACTCTCCTTAAGGCTTCGGAACCATATTATCAGATATGGCCAGGTTGGTCAACACTTGAAACAAGAGTTCATTTTACTTTTAAGTCGAGGTATTGGCGCTGCCTTGCACATCCCGAGCCCTTTTGTACAAAATGATATTATTTTTAATAGTATTTACTTCAAATACCCTCAGCTATGCCGTGGGTTTTTCGACGATAAAGCGGACGCGGCGGTCGGTGAGGCGAATAGTCAGGGGAGTGCGAGCAATAACCTTACCAT
>CAYPFI010000082.1:0-3766 GCA_964410005.1 uncultured Candidatus Saccharibacteria bacterium
CGCTCTTATGACCATTGATGGCGATAAGGTTCAAGTTGGTACTCCTCTGGTAGCTGGCGTCAAAGTTAAAGCTGAAGTTGTCGAGGAAGTTAAGGGTGAAAAGATTAAGATCCTCAAGTTCAAAGCTAAGAAGCGCGAACATACGCTTACTGGTCATCGTCAGCACTACAGCAAGATCAAGATCACCTCGATCGCCTAAGCTGATCTCAAGTAAAAGGACTCCTAGGAGTCCTTTTTTAGTTCCAGTAGATATCGCGAGAGATAGAGAATCCAGAATTGAGCTGCCAGCGCGCAGATGATTTCGTAAAAGATAATGGTTGTGGTGTGCACGGCGTTATCGGTGTTCCAGGTGACAATACCAAAGATTAGGCCGATGGCTCCACAGATAAAGGAGACATGACGTAGCCCACGGTCAGTGGTTCTCACTCCTACATGCAGTATACCGAGTACATAGGTAAGTGCAAAGAAGGCCGTGACTCGTTCGTGCTGAACAAGATTCTGAATATTCTCGGGTCGGAATGGAATGGCGGCCATGGCAATAAAGCAGGCCATACTTAAGCCAAACAAAATTAATGATATTTTAATGTATTTGTGAGCCCATAAGAAGACAAATGCTAATACCAGTAAGCCTGAGATGGTAAAGCCCAATGTAAACATTTGTTGAGTTGCTGGCCTGGTGGCAAAGTAACTGATAGGTCGGAGTTGTTCGGCATAATTAAAATCGAGGATAAAAAAGCTAAGCAGGGTAATCCATTCTAGCACTACAGCAGCGATGCCGGCGTAGGCCACAATAGGCGTGCGTGATGCTTCTTTTCTTACTTCGGACGTCATGCCTTAATAATAGCAAATTTGTGCTAAAATTGTAGGAGAAATGAGGGTGCAGTGGCGCAAGTAATCGCGATTACAAATCAAAAAGGGGGAGTCGGTAAAACTACTACCACCATTAATCTAGGGACGTATCTTGCCAAAGAAGGCAAGCGGACGTTGATTATTGATTTAGACCCACAAGCTAACACCACGAGCGGTCTGGGTGTTGCTAATGTAGGTACGCCTAGCTTGTATGAGACGCTGGTCGAGGGCGCTTCGGCGGCTGAAGCTATTATGATGACGCCGTATGATGGGCTAGAGATTCTTCCGGCCACTAATGTCTTAGCGGCAGCCGAAGTCGAGCTTGTCGGTGTAGCTCAGCGTGAATTCAAGCTGCGGGCAGCTCTTAAAGATCTCGAGTATGATTATGTGCTCATTGACTGCCCACCATCGCTTGGCCTCCTGACACTTAATGGTCTGGTTGCAGCTAATTGGGTGCTTATCCCGGTTCAAGCCGAGTATTACGCTCTCGAGGGTCTTGGACAACTCTTGCAGACTGTTCAGCGTGTCAAAAAAGCCTTAAATCCCAAACTAACATTACTTGGCGTGCTGATGACTATGCACAACGGCCGCACCAGTCTCAGTAGCCAGGTCCATGACGAGATTAAGAAGCATTTCCCGGATAAAGTGTTCGATACCATTATTCCACGTAATGTTCGCTTGGCCGAGGCGCCAAGTCACGGTAAGCCGATTAGTCATTATGACAAGTGGAGTAAGGGGGCCAAGGCTTATAGAGAGCTGGCTAAGGAGGTAATGAGTCGTGCCAAATAATAGGGGATTAGGACGAGGTTTTGATGCATTAATTCCAACGCAGATTGATGTAGAGTTTGACCCGACAGCTGATGTAGTCAAGACACCGGAGGGCGGGGATAAGCGTGTGGCTGCTGATGAAGTCTTGCAGCTTGAAGTTAGCATCATCGAGCCCAATCCGCATCAGCCACGTCAGAACTTTGATGAAGGTGCGCTAGCCGAGCTAGCGGCCAGTATTAAGGAGCACGGCGTTATGCAGCCGGTTGTTGTTATCGAGAGCAAGGGGAGTTACCAGCTGGTGGCAGGCGAGCGTCGTCTGCGAGCTAGTAAACTTGCCGATAAGAAGACTATTCCTGCTATTGTTCGCAGCTACAACAAGCAACAGCAGGTAGAGCTGGCATTAATTGAGAACATTCAACGCGAAGACTTGAATCCTATGGAGACGGCTACATCGTATCGTAAGTTGGTCGATGAATTTAGCATGAACAATGATGACATCGCCAGACGCGTCGGCAAGGACACATCAACGGTTTCTAATACTATGCGTCTCCTGAATCTCCCACTCGATGCTAAACGCGCGGTAGCTGAAGGCACGATAAGTGAAGGTCATGGTCGTGTCATTCTATCGCTTAAAGAGAATGACAAGCAGCTTGAGCTACTCGATATGATTGTCAAAAATGGCTGGACGGTGCGCCAGGCCGAGGCCTTTGCTCGCGATTTTAAGCGCAAGACCTCAACTGTCGACAAAGTTGCCGCTAAGCAGGCTCAACGCAATGAAGTCACCGAAGCCATCTCGACACAGCTTAAAACTCCCGTGGCCATCCAGCGCACCGCCAAGGGTGGAAAGTTGCTTATTTCCTTCTCCAGCGACAAGGAGCTCGAACGTCTCAAAAACGCAATTACGGGCCAATAAAATTGTTACCTAATCACCTTGCTGCTTATGCTCCCAGCGCGCTATACTTAAAGGTATATGAACGATAACGAGACCCCCATTACACCGGAACCTCAGGTCCCTCAGCAACCGGTTGCGCCTCCTGTTGCACCAGCTGCGACTCCGCCGCGCATCACAGATATTACCCGGGTAACTCCAGTCCAAGCTGCACCAAATCCAGCGCCGACACCTATTCAGCCTTCTGTGCCACCAGTATCGGCTCCAGTTCCTGCACCAAATCCAGCGCCGACGCCTCAGCCTGCACCAGTGCCAGCCCCCATGCAAGAGGACGATTATCAGGAAGAAGCAGAGCAGAGCGGTACTATTGCCGACACCATGAAGACCATCTTCTGGGGCTTTATTAACTGGGTGGCAGCACCACTTCTGATTGTCTTTATACTTCATAACTTTGTATTCCAGGCCTATCATGTAGATGGCAGCAGTATGGCGCCCACGCTTCACACCTCTGACTATATGATTATTTCTAAGGTAGAAAATACCTTTGCCAAACTCACCGGAAAGGCTTACGTTCCTCGCCGTCATCAGGTTGTGGTGTTTAATTACCCGCAAGATCCCAGCTTGATTTTTATTAAGCGCGTGACTGCTTTGCCAGGCGAGCGAGTTGTGGTCAAAAATGGCACGATAACGGTATATAATACCGAGCACCCCGAGGGTTTTAGCCCTGACGATGACAGTTTTGAGCGCTCAGCGACATATTCAGAAGGCGAAGTTGATGAAGTGGTGCCTGAAGGCAATATCTTTGTGGTGGGTGATAATCGGCTGCCAAGTGGCTCGTATGACTCACGCGAGTGGGGTATGTTGCCAAGTAAAGATATAGTTGGGAATGCTGTAGTTCGACTGTTGCCGTTGGATGGATTCCGCTTCTTTAATTATATTCCGGGGGTGAAGCTTGGACTCCATTAAGAAGCCAAAACGCTCGTCTATGGGCGTTCCAATGAAGGCCAGGAAGCATGCTGTCAGTAGACCCGACACGCTCGAGATTCAAGACCTTGTCACAGAAGACAAACAGACGGATAGTGCCCCAGCACCGGTAATTACCGAAGAGCCAGAAGTTATTGCCGAGAAGCCCTCATCAAGAAAGGGCAGAAAAAAGGATCGTAAAGCCCGCCGTAAGCAAAAGCGCGCTGATCGTAAGGCGAAGCGTCTACAGCGCAAAGGGATCGGCAAGTATTTGTCGGTGCGTCGTGTGCTTGCCGT
>CAYPFI010000083.1:0-3645 GCA_964410005.1 uncultured Candidatus Saccharibacteria bacterium
AGATCAATGTTGAGCTCATCGCTCCTATCGCCATGGAAGAAGGCCTCCGCTTCGCTATCCGTGAAGGTGGCCGTACCGTGGGTGCCGGTGTCGTAACTAAGATTACAAAGTAACCGATTCGTAAGGATCACGAAGGAAACCCCTTAGCACCATGGCAACTACAACTGAAAAAACCGAAGTCAAACAACGTATCCGAATCCGCCTCAAAGCCTACGACAGCAAGGTGATCGATCAATCTGCAAAGCAGATCCTCGACACCGCGCTGCGTACCGGCGCTCGTGTGGCTGGGCCAATCCCCCTGCCAACCGACAAGAAAGGCTTTACCGTTCTTAAAGGACCACACATCCATAAGGACTCCCGAGAGCAGTTCGAGATGCGAACGCACAAGCGTTTGATTGATATCACCGAGCCAACGCCCAAGACAATTGATTCACTCATGAATCTCAATCTGCCGGCCGGCGTCGACATCGAAATCAAGATGTAATTACCACCAAGTAAGCTCCCCGAAAGGGGAGTTTTTGGTTTATACTAGATTCATGAGTGATTTCGAAAAGTTTTCAGCTGAGACTCTGCGAGCGCATAAAGGAAAAAGCTTTGTGGGTATCACCACGGTATTCTTTTGTCACGATGGGAATGGAAACTATTGCTTTGAAAAACGAAGCAGTAAGGCTCGTGATGAACATGGCAAATGGGGATTCGGGGGCGGCGGGCTTAAGTTTGGTTCTACTTTAAAGGAGAACGTTGAGCGAGAGGTGCAAGAAGAGTACGGAGTTATACCTTCAAGCGTGGAGTTCCTCGGCTATCGAGATGTGTTTCGAGTCGATACAGAAGGAGTCAAAACGCACTGGCTCGGTATGTACTTTAAAGCTCAAGTCGATCGTAATAAGGTATATCTGGCCGATGCTGAATCGATAGATGAGATCGCTTGGCATACTATCGATAGCTTACCTGAGCCGCTTCACTCGCAAGACTACGAGTGTGTGAAAAAGTTTTACAAACAGTTAAAGTAGAGGTTGTATGGAAGAATGCGAAGTTAAATTTCTTGATATAGATGTTGAACAGATAACTGCCAAGATTAAGTCATTGGGCGGTGTCAAGCAGTTTGATCGTATATTTAAGCGGGTAGTGCTTGATTATCCAGATTGGCGCCTTAATGAAGATAAGTCATGGGTGCGAGTGCGCGATGAAGGAGATAGGGTCACATTCTGCTTTAAGAAGCGTATTGATGCCAGCGAAGACGGGTCGAATGACAAGACTATGATTGAGCATGAGGTGGTCGTAAGCGATTTTGAAGAAACAATTGAGCTGCTTCACCAAATTGGTATGATTGATAAGTTTTATGAAGAGAATAGGCGAGTGCAGTATAAGCTTGATGACGTTGAGCTGGATATCGACTATTGGCCGCAACTCAAGCCATACCTAGAGATTGAGGCGCCGAGCTGGGCACAGGTTGACGAAATGATCGGAAAACTTGACTTAAATCCAGATGATAAGAAGATATACAGTACCCATCAGATTTACGCCGAAAATGGCATTGAAGAGCATGATTATAAGAGAATTACGTTTGAGGAGATGGCGAAGCGCTAAAATGATGTTCTACTTTTTAGTAGAATATCGAAATTGAGAGAGTGTATACTTGTAATATGGATAAGAACAAAAAGCCTTGGTTTGGCGGCGAGAATACCAGCCAGTCCTGGGTTCCAGCCAGTTGGCAGGGTTGGGCATCGATTGGCGTCTGGGGGCTGTTTGTAGCGTGGGCCACAAGCTGGCTCTCACAGCAGAATGACTCGCCGCAAACCACGTACAATCTGCTTTATACCCTCATGGTGCTCTTTAGCAGCGCCGTACTTTATGTAGTTACAAAGTTCAAAGGCCCCAAAGCTTGAAGTGGGCTCGTCGAATCATGCTGATCGTCGGCGTCCTGGCTATGGCGGCCGGGCTCTTCTTGTTGCTGAACCTTGCTGCACCGGTCATTAGTACCAAGAAAGATATAACAAAAGTCTCAGTTACTAAAACTGATCAGATTGTCATTCCGGAAGTGGGCATTTCAGCCCCTATTGTCGCCGGAGGTAGTGAAGCACTTGAAAAAGGCGCCTGGCATCGTTTTCCCGAGCGTGGAAACCCCGTAGATGGCGGGAATATGATACTTTCGGCCCATAGCTTCATTTTTGCCTGGAATCCGCTGCAAACTCGCGAAAACTCCTACTTTTATAATTTGCATAAGCTAAACGTTGGCGACAAACTATACGTCGATTGGCAAGGGAAGCGCTACAGCTATAATGTCAGTAAAATGTATGAGGTAAAGCCTAACGCTGTCGATATTGAGGCACCGAGTAAAGCGGCCCACTTGACGATTTATACCTGTACGTCAGGTGGTAGCGCTGACGGACGAGTAGTCGTTGAGGCGCTGCCGGAATAGCCATAAGCCTTTTCGGTTTTTGTTCGCATTGTAGTATAATACTTGCATGAGCTTATTTGCTACGTATGATAAACCTTTAGCCGAGCAGCTTCGACCTAAAACGCTTGATGATGTGGTCGGCCAGCAGCATCTCGTTGGTCCAGATGGGATTATTCGAAAACTGGTTGATCAACAGAAAATGGTCTCCCTAATTTTTTGGGGTCCTCCAGGGACAGGTAAAACAACCCTAGCTCGAATCTTAGCACAGGGGAGCGGTGCCGCCTATGAAGAGATCAGTGCCGTTACCAGTGGCCTGCCGGATGTGAAGCAGGTGATTGCGCGCGCCAAAGAACGTCAGCAACTGGGTGAGTCGACTGTCTTATTCGTCGATGAGATTCATCGTTTCAATAAGGCTCAGCAGGATGCTTTCCTGCCTCATATGGAGGCCGGTACAATCATTCTGATCGGGGCCACCACCGAGAACCCTAGTTTCGAAGTAATTGGTCCGTTACTGTCTCGTAGTCGAGTAGTGACGCTTAGAGCCCTTTCTGAAGAAGATCTTCAGGATCTGCTCGATAAAGCCGTTGAACAGACGCCAGGTGCGAAGCTCGATGATGATGCCAAGAAGCTGCTGGCGCATTTGTCGGCGGGTGATGCTCGAGTCGCTCTGGGTGGATTCGAAACCGCTACACGGCTGGCATCACATGTGACTAAGGAAACTATTGAGCTTGCCATGCAGAAACAAGCGCTCAGTTATGATAAGACGGGCGAGAATCACTACAATTACATCTCGGCCTTCATTAAAAGTATGCGTGGTAGTGCAACGGACGCCGCCTTGTTTTATTTGGTTCGTATGCTGGAGGCCGGCGAGGATCCCAAGTTTATCGCTCGTCGAATGTTGATATTTGCCAGTGAAGATATAGGTATGGCCGACAGTAGTATGCTGACACTTGCTACGGAGACCTTCATGGCCATTGAGCGCATTGGACTACCAGAGGGGCGAATTATTCTCAGTCATGCCGTCGTCGCTCTCAGTCAAGCGCCTAAGAGCCGTGCTGCCTATGATGCGCTTCGAGCCGCCGAAGCAGCTGTCCGAGACAACCCCGGCGCCACCGTGCCGCTTCATTTGCGGAATGCCCCAACGCAGCTCATGAAAGACGAAGGCTATGGCAAGGAGTATAAGTGGCAGGCCGACTTTAAGCACGGTGAAGGCTTTATGCCGCCAGAACTTAAAGACCATCGATTTT
>CAYPFI010000084.1:0-3617 GCA_964410005.1 uncultured Candidatus Saccharibacteria bacterium
CGGTAAAGTCCTCGATTGGACTAATTTCGGCAAATAGCTCCGCCAGACCTTCAGTCTTAAACCATTCAAATGATTGAAGTTGGCTTTCGATAAGGTTTGGCAAGGGCAGGACTTCGTTAGTTTTGTTTAGGTACTTGCGATCCAGGCTTGCATTCTTGGCCAAAGCAAACACTCCTTGCTAATTACATAAGTCGCGTTGGTAATGGATATTCGCGCGTGAATCCATTACCAGCTCCCTGGTTGATGTGACTTGATGGAGGTATTTCTAAACTATAAAACTAGGGATATGAAGCCCTAGTACTGCATTTAAGCATCCTCTTGTATCTAATACTACGCTCTAACAGATGGAGAGTCAAGAGGTTTATTAACCAAATCTTAACTTTTAGCGACAAAATTTGCGCGCGCATTCTTGCTCATTTATGATGTTCTGATAAATGTCAGAACATCTATACACACCACTAGGCCCCTCTTCTGTTTTCCAAGTCCTCAGCCACCCGCTTAGGTTGTGTATTTTTGAATATCTATGTCACGAGGAGCTAATCATTGAGGACTTAATGGAGATTACCGGAGAACGTTACAAGACATTATATACTCAACTCCAGCTCCTCGAGAAAAATAAGCTTATTGAGAGTGTACTTGATGGCAAAAATCGATACTATCTTACAAGAAAGGATGCACTCGATAAGCTAGGAGCTTGGCAAGAGATGTATTCCAGCATTCTAGCCGATTTAAGGTCATAATGCGGGCTGGTGCCGCCGCCCGTTGAGGGGCGGCGACACCGTCCAGGGCCGAGGAGGTAGATCAGGCCGCAGCCGCGATCTTGTCGAGAGCCTCCACAGCCACGAAGCTGGCCAGGAGCCGCTCCAGTCGCTCGATGTCGTCGTTCGAGGCCTCCGAGTTGAAGGTCACGGAGACCTGGTCGTCGGTGATCCCGACGCTGACGACTCCGGTCGTGCTCAGCATCTCGTGGACGTAGCTCGCCCCGTCGATGCCGAACGCACTGCGTACTCGCGAGCTGGGCATGCTGGGAGTGAACCTCCCGCAGCTCCCCTCGAGGAAGTACTTGGTCTTCTCGCCGACGTTGATGGCGAGCTGGCCGTGGCCTTGGGGTCGGTCATGAGTGGGCACGAGGCCTCCTGGGTTCATGTGCAATGCACGGTGTTTGGACTCGTGAATGATAACAGATTTATAAGGTTATGTCAATCTGTATGAGATCGGCGAGGAAGCTGCGCAAGGGCAATCAAAACGACGAGGGCACCGACAGCAGATATAACTTTGGTAACACTAAAGACGTCAGCGGCAATAGCCGCGAAAAAGACGGGCACGGTTAAGGCGATGTTGAGCATCATATTAAGAGCGCCGAAGACTTTACCACGATCATTATCGGTAGTCCCCTTCTGCAAGGTGGTCTGACCAACAACGCTGACAATCGAGTTAGCCAGCCCGACAATGAGTACGAGCCCAGCCACAATCAAGCTCACTTTGGTAACCGAGAACGGCAGCACTTGACCTGCTTGTCGATACAACTGGCCGGCAAGCCCTATCCCAAGCATGGCCAGACCCGCACTCAGGATGCCAATTTTCATAATAGTACTGGCGGTAAACTTCCGTGATAGCCGGCTCACCAACACAATACCGAGTCCAATACCAACAGCCGCTGGCAGAATCAGATACATACTCGTTTCCTTGAGCGGGCCCTTAAGCAGCGCAATACTGACGCCCGGCGCAAAGACGAGGAGTACTGAGATAATAGCCTGCACAAACATCAGCTGAGCTATGGGGAAATACAGCTTCCGGTTCGAGAGAATCAGTGACGTATTCTGCTTGAGTGCTGTCCACATATGACTGGCGCCTTGAGCTAGAGATGGGGCCTTCTCAGCCTCATGATGCCCTCCGATGTTTGGCAAGACACTGATTAAGAAGGCTGCCAGCGCAAACATCAGACTTCCTAAGATATAAGAGGTATTTGCACCGAATTTTTGCAGCAGTGGTGCGGCAGCGACGTAGCCGATAATGAAGGCTACGTAGAAGGTGCTCACGAACATGGCGTTAGCCGAGGTGAGATCTTTCTTGTCGACCAAGCGCGGAATGGCAGCTGCTTCGGCCGGGGCAAAGAACTGGGTCACAGTCGAAACCAGGAAGGTTACTATCAACAGCAAGACTAAGTTTGTCTCAACAAAGAGATAACTGAGCAGTAAAGCTGCACGGATTAGGTTCGAGATAAACAGAACACGTTTGCGGTTCCACGTATCCACGTACACTCCGGCGACCGCCGCAAACAAAATCGACGGTATGCCAAAGGCCATAATAACCAGTGCCACCGAAACATTAGCTAGCGATGTGCCACGTGACAATTCAGCGACACGGATAATCAGCGTGTAGTTAAGCAGGTTCTGCGCAATAAGCGAAACCGCCTGCGAGCTCCATAGCTTCCAGAAGTGACCTTTAGCTAGGACTTGGCGGTATCCCATATTAAGACGCTCGGCGCTCCGTCACATTATCGACGACACCGTATTCCATAGCTTCCTGAGCGCTCATATAAAAGTCACGTTCAGTATCTTTGTTAATACGCTCGATGGTTTGACCGGTATTCTTGGCTAGCAGCTCATCAAGATGTTCTCGAATTCGCAGCGTCTCGCGGGCACTGATCTCAATATCAGCCGCAGTACCTTGGAAACCACTCGATGGCTGGTGAATCATGACGCGCGAGTTAGGCAACGCCGAACGTTTTCCGGGTGCACCGGCGGCCAACAAGAAGGCACCCATACTCATGGCCATACCTACACAAATCGTCGAGACTTCTGGCTTAATCAGCTGCATGGTGTCGTAAATTGCCATGCCGGCATACACACTGCCGCCCGGACTATTGATATACAAATGGATATCCTTTTTAGGATCTTCACTTTCCAGGAACAACATCTGGGCAATTACCAGATTTGCAACATTCTCATCAATACCCGTTCCAAGGAAAATAATACGATCTTTAAGCAGGCGCGAGTAAATATCGTAAGCGCGCTCACCACCGGCTGTCTTCTCGATAACCGTTGGCACTAAAATACTATTTTGAATATCAGCCATGTTCCCCTCCTCTGATCTTTAGGTCTAGTTATATTCTACTAGCTTGGCCAGCGTACGGCTAGCCATCAGGTGATTGAAAATCTCTTCACGCAATTCTGGCTTCTCGAGCTCGGCCTGCATAGCAGGATCTGGATAGTTCATGCGTAAGCGAGTAAGTTCTTCTTCGATATCCTGCTCAGTAACATTAATGTTCTCAATCTTTGAAATCTCGCTCATCACAATACCTGCGGCTACACGATCTTCGGCCTTAGGGCGCATCTCTTTGTCGAACTCTTCGAGATTCTTGCCAGTCATGTTCAGCCACTTATCAAGATCAAGTCCACTCTGCATGAGCTGCTGGCCAAACTCTTGGCGCATTGCTTCGAGCTGACGATCAACGAGAGTTTCTGGCAAACTGTACTTACTGCCCTTTACAATCTCTTCAACCAGTTGATTCTCGTAATCACGTAACACTTCAGCTTCTTTTTCAGCTTTGAGGCGACTTTCAATGTCGTCACGTAGCTCCTTAACGGTCTTCACGCCGGCAACTTCAACGGCCA
>CAYPFI010000085.1:0-3589 GCA_964410005.1 uncultured Candidatus Saccharibacteria bacterium
TTAGGTTTTACACGCATAGCACGAATTTCGCCCATGTGGCGCTGTTTAATGTATGAGGCTAATTCATCACCATCGAGTTTCATAAAGGCTATCTTACCAGATGTAGCAGCTTTTTGCACGTCTTTTTAGCATCCACAATGCTCATGCTTACTGTTCGGTTTTTGTTCGTATACTATTTAGATAGTGGGCATGTGGCGAAATTGGTATACGCACTGAAATGTCACTTCAGTGCCCTTGGGGCGTGAGGGTTCGAATCCCTCCGTGCCCACCATGCATCATGACACTAAAAAAGACGCTTAACTGCGTCTTTTTTAGGATTTGCCGAAATGTCACTTCTTTTTTATGGTACCTCACTCGAGAGAAAAGATCAAATTGAAATAAAATGCTACCTATAATTGTATCAACAACATAATAAGGAGACATGATGGCAGAGGCAAAGCAAACTGATAAAAAGATTGCATTAACCAGTACACAAAAAACATTCCTAGCTGGAGCCGGCGGCGCACTGGTTGCTATGGTGCTTGTTCTGGGCAGCGCTAGCATGGTTCGGGCTTTTAATGGGCACGGTAGAGATGGTGGCCCGCGAGGAGGCGCCCCGATGATGATGCAGGGCGGTGGTATGCGCGGTGGTCCCGGTCTTGGTGGCAAAATTACTAAGATTGATGGCAACACCCTTACCGTAACGGGCAAAGATGATCAGACGATCACGGTGACCGTCGATGATAATACTAATTACCAGAAGGAAGATGATGATGCCAAGCTCAGTGACCTCAAAGTTGGTGATGAGATCATGATCCGTGGTGATGTTCAAAATGTTAGCGTTGATGCCGATAGTATTGGCATTCGACCGTAAATAGCCTATACTAGATATATTAGACACTAACATATCTTGGAGGGCTCATGAAAGCAGCACAAATCAACGAATATGGTCATGCCAATGTCGTAAGGGTACAAGAAGTTACTAAGCCGGAAATCGGCAAAGACCAAGTACTGGTCGAGGTTCAGGCCGTCAGCCTTAATCCATTTGATACCATGGTGCGTGAAGGTTATTTACAGGAAGCTGTGCCTCTTAATCTTCCCGTAACGCTTGGTGGTGATATCGCTGGTGTAGTTCGCGAAGTTGGTAGTAATGTTCAAAATGTGGCCAAAGGTGACATTGTATATGGCCAGGCTAATGTCGTAGCTGGTAATAGTGGTGCCTTAGCTGAATATGCCGCCACTAAGGCCGAGCAAGTTGCCAAGGGCCCCGTGGGTATCGATATCACCGAAGCTGCTTCGCTACCATTGGTTGGTGTAAGCGCCCTGCAAGCTCTCGTCGACCACATTGATTTGCAGACCGATCAAAAAATCTTCATCCATGGCGGCGCCGGTGGCATTGGCAGTATTGCAATCCAGCTCGCAAAGAATATTGGAGCACACGTCGCGACTACCGCTACAGGCGATCAAATCGCTTATGTAGAAGCGCTTGGCGCCGATGAGGTAATCGATTACAAAGCACAAGACTTTTCAGAAAGCTTAAGTTCGTTCGATGCGGTGTTTGACACTGTTGGCGGTGAAGACTTTACGAAAGCACTAGCGATTTTAAAAGCCGGTGGAGTTGCCGTAAGCATGATCGCTGATGCCGATGAAGCTCGCGTGAAAGAGCTTGAGGTTACCGCCATTAAGCAAATGACGCACGTTACCAGCGACAAGCTCAAAACCCTCGCCAAGCTCGTCGAAGATGGCATCGTGAAGCCTAACGTTGGCAAAGTCTTTGAACTTGATCAAGTTGTGCAAGCTTTTGAAGCTCGCGAATCAGGCGAAGTTCAAGGCAAGATTATTGTCCATCTATAGAAAGTAGAGCGGCCAATTTGATGGCGGTGTTGTAGTTACGCACCGTCATCTTTTTGTATACTGGCTTACCAACTAGTGCACCACTGCGCGCACGACCAAAGAATTTCAATGATACCGATTGATACAACACCCCGTCCCCTGCTTCTAGCGATTCGTATTCCGGTCGTAATTCGCCAATCTCATCAAACATTTCTTTTGTTGTTCCCGGAGGAATCATTACTAAGATATTATGCTTCCAGTTTTCTTGGTTTCCCCATGTCTTTGGCGCATCGGCAACTATGCTCTTCCAGCGCTCGGCATCAATAACCACTACATCAATATCAAGACCTGAATGTCGCTTAATTGCAGCTGCCACCTTTTTCTCGAGATCTTTATTAACATCTGAACTAAACAGAACGTTTCCGCTATTTATGTAGCTTTTTACATCAACAAAACCATCCTCGGTCATAGCCGCGACAAGATCACGCATGGTAACTTTGTTTTTACCACCAACATTCACGCCGCGGAGCAAGGCAAGGTATCGCATCATAGATTAAACGCCAAGAGCTCCAATAATCAGGCCCATAACCATGATGGTTACGAACTCATTGCCGATATTGATAAGAGTAAGCTTCTTGCGGCGACCTTCGAATGCATCGTGCGTAATGAAACGAGCGGCTGTAAAACCTAGCCATACCCAGAAAGCAGTGGTCACCGCATCCTGAAAGAAGCTATGACCAAAGAAGTGATGCGACAAGAAGGCAACATGAGCCAGCACATAGGCTGTAATCGTACTTACCACAGCGGTAGTCAAAATTGGCTTCCACACATCCTTGCCATCGCCCTTACTCATGTCGATCTTGGCCAGCTTAATCCAAGTATTACCAAATACCGAGCGAGCATACCAAATACTCCCCACGACCATGGAACTCAACATAGCTAACAGCACTGCTAGATAGTTTACTTCAACGTTCATACTTCAGACCTCGTTATGGCCTTATTGTATACCTGAGGCGTGTTATTCGGCAATGAAGCCATCTTTTTGACGGGCCCAAAGATCGGCGTAGACGCCTTTTTGTTCGAGAAGTTGATCATGGCTTCCCTGCTCTACTATAGTGCCGGCCTCAACTACCAAGATAGTATCAAGGTGACGTAAAGTTGAAAGTCGGTGCGCAACCACAATAGCAGTTCGGTCCTTCATAAGAGTATGCAAAGCTTTTTGAATGGCCTGCTCACTTACACTATCAAGCGCGCTAGTAGCTTCATCGAGTAACAGCAATGGTGCATTCTGTATTAAGGCACGAGCAATAGCGAGGCGCTGGCGCTGCCCACCACTTAACTTGACGCCGCGCTCGCCAATAATCGTATGAAGGCCCTGGGGTAAATCTTGGACAAACTCATATGCTTGGGCCTGCTTAAGGGCAGTAATAACCTCAGCTTCACTTGCTTTAGGCTCGGCATAACGCACATTCTCGATGACCGTTCGATTAAACAGATTGGTGTCTTGTGGCACATATGAACTAATTGCTCGAATGTACGATGGGTCATGGTTGGGCAGTGGCACATCGTTAATGAGAACTTCGCCGTCAGTTGGTTCATAAAATCCGAGCAACAGACCAACCAGCGTCGATTTACCGGCACCAGAATGACCTACCAGGCCAACCTTTTCGCCAGCCTTAATAGTCACGTTAAGTTTATCAATCACCGGTCGATGCTGATGGTCCGGATAAGCAAAGGTTAGATCTTTAAGAGTTAAAGCCGCTGTTTTTGGTGTCGC
>CAYPFI010000086.1:0-3571 GCA_964410005.1 uncultured Candidatus Saccharibacteria bacterium
TCAGTCTGTGTCTTAGCCTGCTGCTTGCGACGCTCATTAAAATCTTTCTGTCTTGCGGTTGTAGATTTTTTGACTGCAGCTTTAGGCTCAGCGCTGCGACCCCAGACGACATAACCGCTGCCCAATCCAATAAGAACACCTATTGCAATAAGCCCCATGACTCGCACTGTTTTGCCTCTTGTCAACTTCTTAACAGTACTTTTGCCTTTGATCATGTAGTTCCTTGCACTTGATTTGTTTTAATTATGCCGCACTTACAGCATAAGCACAATTGAATAGGCTATACTAGTAGTATGAATAGCGAGATTACCACCTACAATCAAAATCAAGAGTCAGACCGTCGGGTCATCTGCGAGCTGCTAGCTGCCGAAATTCAGCAGGGGCTTAAAGCCACGGATAACAAACTATGGCATGGCGCACCGGTCTGGTTTATTGATGGCAATCCGATTGTGGGCTATGACGTCCTCAAAGATAGTGTCCGACTACTCTTTTGGAGCGGCCAGTCATTTGACGAACCGGACCTGCAAAAAGAAGGTAGCTTCAAGGCAGCCGAGATGCGCTACACAAGTCCTGATCAGGTCGATTCTAAAGCAATTCAACGTTGGCTCAAGAAATCAGAAGCCGTCCAGTGGGATTATAAAAATATCGTTAAACACCGTGGGGTGCTTGAACGATTAAAGTAACAGCGAAGCTTACGAAAAAACGCCTAGCTTGGGGCGGGGCTGTCGTCTTGATATTTATCATTTCCCTGGGAGCCTGGCTCTTTGCCAGACATCGTCAGCCAGTTAAGCAGTCGGCCGAGACCCAAACGACCGCCTCTGAATCCAAGGAGCAGACAAAGGAATTGGATCCAATCACCATTGAGGCCATAAGGAATCGGACATACGCCTCGAGCCCTATTGCCACGACCCAGCAGCTAGGTAGCCAAGGCGGTTACAGCAATGCCGTCATATCCTACCAATCTGACAGCAACACTATTTATGCCCTCCAGAGTACACCCAACAGCAGCGCTCCAGCAGGTGGCTGGCCGGTTATTATTTTTGATCACGGTTATATTAATCCGGCCACCTACCAGACGAATGGCAATGAATATCGACAAATTATCGCCGCTTTCACCCAAGCCGGCTACATGGTTATCAAGCCCGATTATCGAGGCCATGGCAAAAGTAGCGGATCGCCAGAGGGCGGACACTTCTCGCCGGTATACGCCTATGACAATCTTAATCTGGTTGCTTCGCTTAAAAACTATTCATCGGTAAACCCGGGTCGGATCGGCCTCTTTGGCCATAGCCTCGGCGGACACGTAGCACTACGAACCATTGTCGCCTCTAAAGATATCAAGGCGACGGTTATTATGGCCGGCGTTGTCGGTTCAATACATGATCTACTCTACAACTGGCCCAATAGCCCCATGCCTGGTGATGAGCCAAAGGCTCTGGTTGCAGGCAAGAAGCAGGAACTCATCGATAAATACGGCGACCCAAAAGCCAACCCCACATTCTGGAATAGTGTATCGGCTATTAACTACGTCGATGCTGTTACGGGCAAGGTCCAGCTCCACCACAGTAGCGGTGACAGCACTGTTCCGTATACGTTTTCCAATAACCTAGCTGCCGCGTTACAAAAAGCTAACAAATCGGTCGAAAATTATACCTACCCCGGAAATGACCATCAGTTCTCGCAAAACCGCAGCCTATTACTGCAACGAGCCGTGGCCTTCTACAAAGCCTCGCTGTAAGTTTTTGCCAAATCTGTTGCTTTACGGCAGTTTGGGCGTATCATAAAGACAACCTTGCCATCCAGGCAAGCCAACCCAGGAGACGTGTCTCGATGACCAACCTCGCAACGCACCCCGACAGCACCACCAGCGACCCTGACCCGACCGACGACGACGCAGCCATCGCCCTCATGGAGCTGCTGATGGTGGAGACGCCCACGCACGAGCAGATGATCCAGGCCGTGATCACCACCCACAGCTACGACCACGTGAAGGCGCGGGAGTTCATCCGCTTCCTCGAAGGCGCCGTCGACGGCGGGGTCCGTGAGGGACGGCTCACCAACGACCGTCACCTCCGCGAAGACCACATCCAGATCTTCCACCCGCTCATGGACCTGATCATGAAGGGCGGCACCCCGTCCGCGCCGGGCTCGCTGCACCGCTTCCTCGAGCGCGGCCTGGCTGCCCGCCTCCCCCGCCACGCGCCGGGCAGCCTCACCGTGCTGCACACCAAGGGCGATGACGGCCCCGAGGACTGCGTCACGCGTGTGACCGTCACCCGCAGCAACTGACCCTCGGGTCACGCCGCCGGTCCCGGGTCGGGCTTCAAGAGCCCGACCCGGGATCCGCCCGCACCTACGTTATGAACCGAGTTGATCCAAGTCTAAAAATCAGCGATAACCAGCTTGTGCATTTGCATCATCTTGGCAAAGGCATTGGGTCGCTGCATGAGCTCACCCATATTCTCAGGTACAATCTGCCAACTCAGGCCAAACTGATCCTTGCACCAGCCACACTGCTCAGATTCAGGAACAGCTGAGAGTTTCTCCCAGAAATAATCGATTTCTTCTTGATCTTTGCAAGTCACGGCAAACGACACTGACTCATTAAACTTAAATTCTGACCCGGCATTGATAGCCGTAAAACGTTGACCGGCTAGTTCAAATTCGATGGTTAGCACTTTGCCAGCCAGGTCTGCTTGAAAGTCGGCTAACCCTTCTTCAGCACTGTTTGGGTAATTTTCTGTTGAAAGAATCTTTCCGTCATCAAACACTGACATGTAATAATCGACGGCCTCTTTGGCATTGCCGTCAAACCAGAGATTAGGTGTTATGCTTCTTGCCATGCAATGCCCTCTTTAATAGCTCTATTATACCACTGTAAACTCCATGATATACTTAAGGTACAGATAGGGAGATCATTATGGCAATTGTTGGCGCCCAAAAAATCACCAAGACTTACGGCAAGAAAGAAACAGCATTTACTGCCCTTGATGGCGTAAGTATTACGGTTGAAGCTGGCCAATCGGTTGCCATTATTGGCAAAAGTGGGTCGGGTAAAAGCACGCTTATGCATCTCCTGGCCCTCCTCGATTCCCCGACCACTGGTGAGATTGTTATCAACGATCAAGTAGCCAAGGATCTTTCTGGCAAAGAACTTGATAAGGTGCGCAACCAAGAATTTGGTTTTGTGTTTCAACAGTTCTTCTTAAATGGCAACGACTCGGTCCTCAATAATGTAATCCTGCCACTTAAAATTGCTGGTCTAAGCGCTCGTGAGCGCAATCGTCGTGGCCTGGAAGTTTTAAAGACCGTCGATCTCGCCGATAAAGCTAAGAATAAGGCTAATGACTTGAGTGGTGGCCAAAAGCAGCGCGTTGTTATTGCTCGCGCCCTGATCAATAATCCCAAGATTATTTTTGCTGATGAGCCAACCGGTAACCTCGATAGTGTTACGGGAAAGAAGATTGAGGATCTCCTTTTTGAACTCAATAAAAAAGCTGGCATCACCCTAATTGTCGTCACCCACGATTCGGATCTTGCAAAACGCTTTGACCGTCAGATTCATATTAAA
>CAYPFI010000087.1:0-3549 GCA_964410005.1 uncultured Candidatus Saccharibacteria bacterium
CAATACGTTGCTTTAGGTTTTCGGCTACACGGTCTTCATACCCGCTATAGGTGTGAATCACGTACCATTTCTTGTTTTGGGCTGTCTCTGACATATGCTAGACCTTTAAGATTAGTTTTTGTAGCAGACTGGAGAAAATAGCGTCAAGGAAACCAATGTAGAGGGCAAACACTACCGAGAAAATAAGCACTGCAGCGGTCAACTTGATCGCTTGCTTACGGGTTGGCCAAGTCACCTTACTTAGCTCCGTCCAGGAATCTCGGAAATATTGTGCAAGTTTCTGCATTAAATGACCTTTCCACCTCTCCAAAGGCAAATTAAAAAGCCTTTTACGGCTTCAATGTGTCAAGTATATCGAACTCCAACGGATATGTCAACGTACAATGGCGCTGGCAAGAGCCGAAGAATTAATGATAATTATACTCATAATACCCACCCACGCCACTGTGATAACGCCGAGCGCAATGAGTCGGCGACCTACATTACTCTTTTGGGGTTGCCGACCGCTTAGAAGATGGCCAAGCTCACTATCATATTCTTGGGCAACCAAGAAGCGATACAGGCGAAGGAAGTAGACTAGGCCAACAATCATGATAATGGCTTGCGTAATAGCTGTCAGGGCTGTCGTGGTTAATAATGCGAACATCGAAGCAGTCCCGAGTAAGCTATGGAGCAGCGAGGCTGGTAATGCGATGAGGAAACTCAAGGCGACGACTATCATCAAACCGCTGACGACTCGGCCAAACTGACGGTTAAACAGTGCCCAGCCCGTACTATAGGCTCTGCGCACCCCTACCTGACCAAGGACGATAGCATAGGTGGCCATATGACGGGCCGAAATTAAACCTAGCCAGAAGTAAACAGCAATGGCATTGACAAGCATGGCAAGGCCAAGTCCGACCACACCGAGGCTTTTTGTTCCTAGGAAGCCGACATTAGCGCCAATGGTTAGCGCGACCGTAATGATACCCAGCGTCGAAGTGATGGCATCAATAATAAATAATCCAGCCAAACTACCAAGTGAGGCTCGACGAGCCTGCTCGACTGAGACATTACGGCGATCAAAGCTACGTGAGGTACGGAAAATAATCTCGGCCAATCCATAGTGATAAACCAAGTAGCCAAAGAAGCCTAACAAACTCGCCCAGGCAACGTGGCCAACCAAGGTTGTAGCTCGAGCAGCATTAATTGAACCAGCAGCAATAGTCTCAGTGAGAGCATATATGCCAGTCTTGGCAAACATCGTCACAAAAGCCACTTCGCAAATAGTCGTAATCAATGTGGTAATAAGTGCAATGCTAAGCGTTTGGCTGCTCTTGATACTCTTAAAGGCATCCCGCAACGCCGACTTGTGACGGAATTTCTTGCCAACAATTGGTACCTTCACTTCCGTCGCTTGGCTCACTTGTGGATGAGCAATAATAGGCTCAGCTTTTTCCGCTTTTTTTGCGGGAGGTACATGCCTACCGATCGGAGCCTTAGTTGGAACTGGTTTTGCCGTAGGGTTCTTAAGATCAAGTACTCCTGGCGCAGCTGCAACTGGAGCCTTGCGAGCATGCTCTATCGCCTTAAGATTAAGCGGCGGAGCACTTGGGTGAGGCTTTGTTGGAGCTTTTTGAGCGACCACTGTACCCGCAGGCTTACCACTAGACTTTTTCTCGGCCTTCTTCTCGACCTTTTTGGGAGCTTCTACCTTAACTTGCTTATCAGCTGCTTTCTTCTTCTCATGTATTAACTGACCGCAATCAGCACAATACCGCTGGCCGGCGGTTTCTATGCTGTTAGTTGATCCACAATGGGGGCATGCAGTCTGACTCATTGCCTCTATTATAAGCATAAGCGCTCACTACCGCAATAAAACTAGTAGCGACTGCCTCGGCGTAGGGCAGACTGGGGCCAAACATAGGTTCGGGCAAAGAGATAATAGCGCTTAAAGGTTGTGATCTTGGCGCGGCCCTCATCGATCTGCTGAGGTGTAAGATGGCGCATTTGCTGCAATAGATCGTAGTAATACACGTAAACAAGCGTTGTGGCCGTCTTGGAGCCTTGGGGAAATGATGGGATGGCACTACGTACTACGCGGAAATCAGCTTCGATATCGACAATAATCTGAGCTAAGCGAGCCTGATTAAAGGTCGCCTTGGTGACATCGGGAAAGTACATTCGACCGCGGCGCTTATGGGCACGACCATGCTCCTGAAGCAAATGTATCTTGCAAATAGCAGCACCAAACGATCGACCTGCCGGTATAAGTTTTTGATAAAGTACTGAACGCTTGTGACATATCACCTTGAGAACCATAAGACCAAGAGCTTCACCCAGACCCCTGATGTACTTACGATACTCATTGGGCGTAAAGGTACTATTAACGATATTCATGTACAAGCTCTCAAAGAGCGCCTCGACACACTCATCTTCTATTTTGTAAGTACGAACTACGCCTGCGAACTCTTTGACAATCGGGTTAAGGTGTCGGCCCGTTTCAATGGCATCTTCGGTCTGACGACGCAAATCTGCCAAGTCCTTGGCAGCTCGTTCATTCTTGTGATCATTAGCGACTTCATAGGCTAATTCGACGTAGTCATAAATAGCTTCAATAGCCAGTTTCGTTTTGGGACCAAAAAGACCAGCACTTTCCTTAAGGACATTGCTTTCTTTGACTTCAGTTTTCTTGCTTGGTTGTGTCATAGTCTTCCTGGTTACCGAATCTGTAATATTAGCATAATTGGCAACAATTATCAAGCTTGGTATACTAGTTACATGGCTACACCTAAACCCACACTCACCCTTAAGCTGGCGATTATTATATCTGTTCTTATCTGGGTATTTACCGTTTTAGCTGCTCTGGCTACTCGCAAATACCTTTTATAGTCATAAGCGGTAGTGCCGGGATTCCCTCTCGGGTCTCCCAGCACACCGCACCTCAGTTCAGATCCAGGGCGTGATGCTGGGGTGTGGCTCCCACCGTTGCGGCCACAGCCGCGAACGGTACACCTGCCCTTCCTGCTCGTCGCGCTGCTTCCACTGCTCGGTGGTCTCACGGACCAGATCGAGCCTGGGTCCACCCTTCGACTTGGGCATCCGCTTGTGACGGAAGCCCGCGAAGAGCAGCCCCAGGGTGAAGATGATCGCACCGGTGAGGTAGACCGCGGCGTTGGGCGCCAGGTCGCTCTCTCCGGCTCGCGCCGCGACGATGGATCCGACCGCTCCGTAGAGCATCAGCGTGAGCAGCAGGCCGATGAAGGCCAAGGCTGCGTAGCTGGCCAGCCGAAGCTGACGTTGCGTCGGGATCCAGGGCTGGTAGTTGGTCGAGTTGGTGTCGTGCATGACGGCTCCTTCGGGGCAGTCGAGGTGCGGTTTGACCCGCAGACGGTTTGTCCACGGGTTCACGGACGCAACCATACTATCATAAGCGCAATGAAAAGTCAAGTACTTCTGGTTTTTTACTTCTGTATACGCTACAATCTATGCATGCGTACACTTATAAAAGATCTTAAAAACCACATCGACCAACCTGTAACAGTACAGGGCTGGGTTCATAAAAAACGT
>CAYPFI010000088.1:0-3504 GCA_964410005.1 uncultured Candidatus Saccharibacteria bacterium
TGGTTTGTAAGGCATAAAGTATGGTCAGTCATACTTGGTTTTATCGCTATTAGTGTTATTAGCTCGGCGGCTGGTGGCGGCAGTCAATTCAACACTAATAAAAACACCACGTCTAAATCATCAACTGATAAGGCTGCTGAAGTGGCTAAGATTGGGCAACCTGCCAACGACGGTAAGTTCGAGTTTACGGTAAGCAGCGTGGAGTGTGGTAAGGTGTCGGTTGGAACAAACCAGTATCTTACTAAATCGCCACAAGGCCAGTATTGCTTACTGAATATCTCAGTTAAGAACATTGGCGACCAAGCTCAAAGCCTTATCTCAAGTAATCAATACCTGCTCAATGCTAACGGTCAAAAGTATTCGGCTGATGACTCGGCTACACTCTACAACTCACCAAGTGGTTCAAGTTGGTACAATAACATTAACCCAGGCAATAGCGTGAGTGGTGCAATCGTCTTCGATGTTCCTAAAGATCAAACTCCTACTGCTGCCGAGTTGCATGACAGTGCTTTCTCAAATGGCGTAAAGGTTAATTTGCAATAATCCTAATCATTTAAGCAATCTCTTGACAAGCAACGTACTAGTATGCTAGTATACTGATATGTCGAATTTCAAATCATTTGTAAATCTTGTGGACTCCATCGAGGATAAGTCACTTCTTGAGGACTTCTTGGTGGGCGTCACCACATCCAAAGAGCGAGACGAACTTGTGCAACGCGTCGAGATCGTTAAACAGCTCCTTCAAGGTGTGCCGCAGCAACAGATTGCTAGTGATTTAGGTGTGGGCGTTGGAACTGTAACACGTGGCTCAAAAGAACTAGCACAGGGTCACTTTAAGGCATTAGGTTCTTGGCAAGGTAATTCTTCTAGTAGGGAATCCACTTAGTTTAGCGAACAAAACTGACACGAATGGACTCCCGAAAGGGAGTTTTTTAGTTGGGAGGTCAATCAGAGATTAGTGAATATAGTAGTTTCCGATTGCCGTTCCCAACAGGCCCAAGCTCTGGGTCGACGGCATACAAGAAAAGAGATAGCTGCAATGGCAACGATTTCAGGTGTTTCCGAAGGGGATACAGCAAGGCTCATCGAGAAGCTCGAAGCTGCTGGCCTGGACGCTGCTGCGGTTGCGGCAATCCTCCAGGTGCCTGCAAAGGCACTCAAGACCCCGCTCAACAGCTTCAAGCAGTTCGTTGGCCGTCTAAGCTCCGAGGACGACGCCAAGGCGCAGAACGAAGAGCGCTGGCGTGACTGGCCAGGCGTTACGGGGTGAGGGCATCAGTTCGCCTAGTTGGGAGGGTCAGGTTTAGTCGCCAGACTCTCCCAACTAATCCCATAATATAAAGTACAAATCAGGAGTTCACATAATGACTAAAAATAATGATTCAATGGCATACTTCGGTGATTATGGTGGCCGTTATGTACCAGAAATGCTTCAGGCAACCTTGCTAGACCTGGCCGCATCTTATGATGCTCTGAAGAATCAACCAGATTTTCAGGCAGAGCTTAGAGATCTTCAGACTAAGTATAACAATCGGCCTACTCCTTTAGTGTACGCTAAAAACCTAACAAAAGAACTTGGTGGAGCAAAGATTTATCTCAAGAACGAAGGAGCAAACCATACGGGAGCGCACAAGATTAGTCACTGTTTAGGGCAGGCTCTAGTCGCTCGTAAATTAGGCAAGACGCGTCTCATTGCTGAAACAGGTGCTGGTCAGCATGGCGTAGCTACGGCGACCGTAGCGGCTAAGTTTGGCTTCGCATGTACCGTCTATATGGGCGAGATTGATATGGCGCGTCAGCGCCCCAATGTTCTGCTGATGGAGTTGTTGGGTGCAGAGGTTATTCCTGTGAAGTTTGGATCACGAACCTTAAAGGATGCCGTAAGCGCAGCAATGAAAGACCTATTGCAGAATACCGACACAACTCATTACGTTATAGGCTCGTGTTTAGGCCCAGATCCTTATCCACGCATGAACCGTGACTTTCAATCGATTATTGGAAGAGAAATACACGAGCAACTTAATGGCTTGCCTGATTACGTTGTGGCCTGTGTTGGGGGAGGAAGCAACGCTTTAGGGGCATTTACGGAATTTCTTAGCGAGCCCTCGGTAAAACTTATTGGTGTTGAAGCTGGAGGTAGAAGCAGCAAGTTAGGCGATCATGCTACACGTTTCCCAGGGGCTAAAGTTGGCATCATCGATGGTTACAAGTCCTACTTTCTGCAAGATAATGATGGGAATACTGCCCAGACACACAGTGTTGCTGCTGGGCTAGATTACATCGGCATCGGCCCTGAACTTGCTGAACTTCATGATAACGGTCGGGTTGAGTTTGTAAGTGCCACCGACAAAGAAGCTCTTGCTGCGGTTAAAACACTAGCTGTTACAGAAGGTATTATTCCTGCCTTAGAATCGGCTCATGCAGTTGCTCACGCCATGCGACTAGCGTCGACACTATCTGCTGATCAAGTAGTTGTAGTAAATGTTTCTGGGCGGGGAGATAAAGACTTGTTCACGCTCGCAAAACAATTTAGTAAAGATAAGTTTAAGACATTCTTAAAAGAGGAGCTGGTGCAATATGAATAATAAACTAATGACTCATGTAGTCGCTGGCTATCCTACCAAAGCTCAATGCATCGAGCTTTTACTTGGTATGCAAGAGGCTGGGGTGTCGATTATTGAAGTTCAAATTCCATTTTCAGATCCTAGCGCCGATGGGCCAGTAATAATGAAAGCAAACGACACTGCCCTGGAGAACGGCACTACTATTCAGGACTGCTTCGACATGCTTGCTCAGGCTCGTACTCAGGGCCTGAAAGTGCCACTTTACATTATGAGCTACGCTAATAAAGTAATGAGTTTTGGGATTGAGGGCTTTTGCAGTCAAGCTCAAAAGATCGGCGTAAACGGTCTTATAATCCCAGATTTACCGTGTGGTACGAGCGACCACGAGGCTCTGCTAGGTGTTTGTTCGGCACGTAATTTAGACTTGGTGCCAGTTGCTTCACCAGGCACATTGGTAAGTAGATTGAGCGAATATAAACTGGAGACGCATGAGCTTATTTACGTAACAAGTACCCAGGGCATTACTGGCAAAGAGCTAACGATTAAGCAAGAGTTGTTAGATCTCATAGAGATTATTAGAAGTAAGACAAATGGCCAAATTGCGCTTGGGTTTGGTATACGAAATCTGCCTGATGTTCAACAAGCACTTGAAGTTGCCGATTTTGCAGTAATTGGGAGTGCAGTGATTAAGATTATGGAAGATAACGATGTAAAGCAGGCCGTTCAATTTATTGAGCGCTTAGTTAATAATCAAGGAGAGAAGCATGATTAAAAATAAGAAGCGTATTCTAACAGGCGATAGGCCAACAGGTAGGCTGCACCTCGGTCACTATATTGGTACTCTCGAAAATAGAGTACAACTTCAAGATAAATACGAAACGTTTATCATGCAGGCCGATATTCAGGCCTTAACAGATAACTTCGAAAACCCAGAAAAAGT
>CAYPFI010000089.1:0-3487 GCA_964410005.1 uncultured Candidatus Saccharibacteria bacterium
TTCCAGCAGCCGCGTCATCAACTTCAGCCGTTCGGTCAAAGAAGCGTGACAGGGGAATAAGCGCCCGCATAATATTAGTGAAGTACACCGACATAAGCAGAATATCACCAACGGTATACGTTCCTTTAATAGCTCCCGTTGCAACAATACCCAGAACGAGAATCAGACCGATAGTATCAAATAACTTATTAACCGCATTATAGCGACGCTCAAGAATAATCTGCTTATGACGGATCTCGCGTATCCACTCATAGGTTTTCTTGAAACGTGCATTTACACCAGCTTCACTGCTCACTGAGCGCACCGTGGCAATGTTGGCAATGGTCTCGACCATCATGCCCTGCAATACCCAGTAGCGCTTGCGTCCTACTTGACGCAAAGCCCCCACATGCCTGAGCTTTTGAGTGGTTACCATAATCTTAATAATCACTGCCACCGAAGCCACAAGCCCAGCCGGCAGGCTAATGAAACAAATAACCGTTAGGGCCATGATTACCGAGATGATCTGGAGGAGTGAAGACTGCGCCAGATCATCGACCCAGACACCGACGTCGTAGACGCCCTGGGTAATCTTATCGCTGATAGTTCCGGCAGGATGAGTCTCGTAATAATCCAAAGACAGCTTCATGGCATGCTCCATGAGGCGCAGACGCAGTCCAAAGAAGAGATCAAGGCGCAAGTTATCTTGCAAGTATTCCCCAATATACTCAAAGATCATAATAATAAGCTCGATCACGGCCACAATAACTAGAAGCTGAATAATTCGCTGCATGGCCAGGGCGCTGGCCCCTGAAGCCGCCTTAGCTACCTCATCTACGATCAGTTTAAATGCATAAGGGACAGCAAGCGTACCAACGCCCACTAGCGTCGTAACAATCACCACCAATATAATGCGGCCATGCAATTCTTTAAGCAGGCCGATGACGCGTCGAATATTTTTCATACTCTCTATTATACATCTTGACAATAACTCTTTTTATTATGATAATAAACATGCCACACTCCCGTGGTCCTTGCGAAAGGTTGTCCCATGCCCCTGTTCCTTGCCAACCCGTTCAGCGGTGCGCTGGCCGCCATCGGCCTCGCCACGCTGAGCTACATCTTCCTGTGGAACCCGCTGCACGATCGGTTCTGGCTGGCCATCACCTCGCTGCTGTTCGGCGGCATGCTCATCCAGGTGTTCGCCACGACGACCACGTTCATGCCGACGCAGGCCTACCACTTCAACCCGGAGATCGACGGCCCGGGCTGGCTCACCATGAGCCTCTTCTCGATGATCCCCACGGCGGTCGTGCTGATCGGCTGGATGACGGCCTACCGCGTCATCACCGACCAGCCCCGGCTCGAGTTCATCGAAGCGGCTGGTGGCGCCTCGATCGTGTGGGTGTCGGCGAGCTTCAGCGGCATGCTGCTGGCCCTCTCGGGTGCCGGCGACCTCTACACCGATCCCGTCCACGCCGTCGGCTTCTTCCTCATCAACCACGTCGCGGTGGTGCTCGCCGCCATCATGGCCATGGCCGAGGGCGAGAAGATCAACCTGCGGGCCATCCAGCGCCAGCGCCTGCTCACGTCGACCAGCTGAGGGCTGGAGACCTTCCACTGTCCGGAGCCGAGGGGCCTCGCCCCTCGGCTCCGCGGCGAATCACTTTATGACTATATATGTATAAAACTTGCGCGAATTACTACTGTCCTGTAATGTACTGCGGGTGATATCATTTATATATGGCTAAGCATTTAGTAATAGTTGAGAGTCCCGCCAAAGCCCGAACTATCTCGGGCTATTTAGGCAACGATTATATTGTAACCAGTAGTATGGGACACATTCGCGATCTGCCTAAAAAAGGCATGAGTGTTGATATTGAGCATGATTTTGCTCCTAATTATGAAGTAAGTAGTGATAAAAAGAAGATTGTCGCCGAACTCAAGCGCCAAGCCAAAGCTGCCGACACCGTTTGGCTGGCCTCCGATGAAGACCGCGAAGGAGAAGCTATTGCCTGGCACTTGCGTGAAGCCCTGGGACTCAAAACGAGTGATACCAAGCGTATTGTCTTTCATGAAATTACTAAGCCTGCGATTCTCGCTGCTATCGAAAATCCTCGCGATATTGACGAAAAGTTGGTTGATGCCCAACAAGCTCGTCGTATTCTCGATCGTCTAGTTGGATATGAACTCAGTCCTGTTTTGTGGCGAAAAGTTCGACCAGGCTTGAGTGCCGGTCGTGTCCAGAGCGTTGCTGTTCGATTAATCGTCGAACGCGAACGCGAGATCAAAGCCTTTGAAGCCGAAGAAAGTTATAAACTGACTGCTGATTTTGTCACCAAGAGCGGGGAGAAGCTCCCGGCCGAAGGCGCAGATAAGGTTAAGACTAAGGAAGATGCTCAAAAACTATTAGAAGGACTAGCTAGCTCAAGCTTTACGGTTGCCGATATAAGTACTAAGCCAGCTACCCGCAATCCTGGATCACCGTTTACCACGTCAAGCTTGCAGCAAGAAGCCAGCCGTCGTCTCGGCCTCAGTCCTAAAACTACTATGAGCCTGGCCCAGCGCCTGTATGAGGCTGGTCATATCACCTACATGCGTACTGACTCACTTAACTTGAGTTCGCAAGCTCTGGGAGCCATGAAGGGTTATATCACCAGCCAGTTTGGCGATAAGTATTATCAACCACGCACCTTTAAGACTAAGAAAGCTGGTGCACAAGAAGCTCACGAAGCCATTCGCCCAACCGATGTTACCAAGAGCGAAGCCGGTGCTGATGATTTGCAGCGCAAACTCTACCGCCTGATCTGGTCACGCACCATGTCTACTCAAATGGTTCCGGCAAAGCTCGAAAAGACCATTGTCAGCATTGAAGCCGATAAGCCTAAGACCCTACTTAAAGCCGAGGGCGAAGTTCTGATCTTTGATGGTTTCTTAAAAGTTATGGGGCGCAGCGATGAAGATAGCATCGTACCGTCGACAACCGTTGGCGATGTTTTAACCTCCGAGAAAATCCTCGCAACGCAAACCTTTAGCCGTGGCAAGGGCCGTTATAGTGAAGCCGCATTGGTTAAAGCGTTGGAAGACCTGGGTATTGGTCGACCAAGTACCTACGCTCCAACTATTAGCACCATACAAGCCCGTGAATACGTCGAAAAGCGTGAAGTCGAAGGCGTAGAGCGCAAGACCACCGTTCTGACGTTAGAAAAGGGGAGCGTCAGCGAAGAAGTTATTACCTCTATTACTGGCGCCGATAAGGGCAAGCTCGTCCCAACAGCTGCTGCCGATATCGTGACTGACTTCCTCGTTAAGCATTTCCCCGAGGTTATTGATTATGACTTTACCGCCAAGGTCGAAGCCGACTTTGATACCATTGCCGATGGCAAGCAAAAGTGGACGAAAGTACTCCATGACTTTTATGATCCCTTCCATAAGGATGTTATTGCCGCCGCCGACATTGACCGCAGCGAAGTTGCTCAAGCCCGCCAGATTGGTACTGACGAAAAGA
>CAYPFI010000090.1:0-3392 GCA_964410005.1 uncultured Candidatus Saccharibacteria bacterium
GCAATTATTATGCACAGTGATTCTGGTATTGCCACACGCACCTATGTTGAACGTACTAAAAAAGGCTATGCCGTCGACATCGGCGCAGACTGCGAAATCCACGAAGTGAGTCTGGATCAAGCTGGAGTGATCGGTCTGATTGAGCAGCTCAATGCTGACGAATCAGTACACGGCATTATCGTCCAGCTGCCATACCCGGGCGTGGATACTGAGGCTATACTAGCTCGTGTTGCACCTCACAAAGATATCGATGGTCTTGGTCCTGACAGTAACTTTGACATGCCGACGCCACAAGCCATTCTATGGATTCTAGCCGGCTACAACTTGGATTATAAAGGTAAGAAAGTGACAGTGATTGGCCAAGGTCGTTTGGTCGGCGCTCCAGTGGCCGATATGCTCGAAAATTCTGGCGCTATTGTTACTCGCTGCGACAGTTCAACTAAGGATCTTAAGGCCGTTACTCTCGACTCCGATATCGTGATTAGTGCGACTGGCCGTGCCAAACTGCTTACTCCCGACATGGTAAAGCCCGGAACGATTATTATTGGTGCTGGCACTTCTGATGTTGGCGGTTCAACCAAGGGCGATCTCGACAAAGAATTATACAAAGATGACACCCTTAAAATCTCACGTAATACGGGCGGGGTGGGCCCGGTAACCGTTGCCGCCCTTTTTGATAATTTGCTTATTGCGGCCCGAACCTTTAACTAGAAAGAGAATATTCATGGGAAAGAACAAAAAAAGTAACAAAGAGACTAAGAAGCCCAAGCAGCCTAAAACGGACAAGAAGCTTAAGGCAGCTCAAGACTATCGCGCAAGCGTGTCAGAGTAAACAAGCTAGCAGTATCGTGGCTTATTCCGGCTTGGGTGGTTACGGCCGTTTTGAAGCCGGCCGCGCGCACGACCTCAATACTGATCTCATTAAACGACCCATACGGATACGCAAAATCAGTGACCTCGTGCCCTAGTTCTTTTTCTAATTCCAGTTTTCCGCCGAGTATCTCAACTCGCTGCTGCTCCGGTGTAAGGATTACAAGATTAGGGTGATTAATGGTGTGCGAGCCGATGGTAATCAGCCCGCCGCGGTCCAGCTCGCGCACTTGATTCCAGGTGAGATACGGCTCACAATTGGCTGCATTTTTGCTATTAGCGCCAATGCACCAATTACTGGTAGCGCCGCCATTAATCATATACAGTGTGGCTTTCATATGATATTTTCGTAAAATGGCTACCTCGTGGAGCTGATCAGTATAACCATCGTCGAGCGTGATAATTACGGGCTTAGGTGGCAGGGGAGTACCTTGTAGCAGTGCTGCCCGCAGTTCACTCAAAGTTATACTGGTATAGCCACGATTCACCAAATGGCTAATCTGCTGCTCAAAATCAGCTGGCGTACGGTGATACATTAAGATTGGCACATTTAAGCCACCGACTGTCGGTCGTGGCATCTCATCTGCATGATGATCGGGCTTTGCTAGACCCTGCTGAATGGCAACTACTGCCAGCTTACTATCATCATTACTGAGTCGATAAGGTGTTTCTGGCGGGCCAACCATTTCTGCTGCCCGCAAGCCAATACTAAGACCAAAGAGCAAGAACAGAGCAACGATATAGGGCCAACGGGCTACTGGCTTTGATTTTTTGCGTTTCATTGCTCTTATTATATCAGGAATATAATTGCGCTTACGCTTGCGATTCTTATCTGTAAACAGGATAATATATCGGATGTTGCGCACACCTGTGCGCTTCGAGTTCCACGACATGTCCGAAAGGGGACAATCAATGATGAACATCCTCGTATGGGGAAGTGGGGGGGCGTGAAGACGCTCTCGTTCGAGTCCTGCGCCGCTCGGGCCACAGTGCCTGGGCATGCCCGGGCAATCCCGGCATGCAGCAACGAGTCGCCGGCGATCCCATCGACCTCGCCTTCCGGCTCGGTGTCGACCTGGTCGTCTTCGGTCCGGAGCAGCCGCTGACCGAGGGCAAGGCCGATGAGCTGCGTGCTCGCGGCATCCCGTGCTTCGGTCCTGGCGCCGATGGTGCCATGCTGGAGAAGTCCAAGATCTGGATGAAGGGGCTGGTGACGGCCGCCAGTGTCCCGACGGCCAACTGGAAGCCCTTCGTGCCGCTGCAGTCACCCCAGGCCCAGCGCTACGCCATGGACCTCATCGAGACGTCCCGTCGCGCGGTCATCAAGACCGACGACCTGGCTGGTGGCAAGGGCGTGCTGGTCACCGGCGACGTCCAGGAGGCCAAGGCCGACATCGCCGACAAGCTGACGAGGGGCTCCATCCTCATCGAGGAGCCCCTCGAGGGCGTCGAGGTCTCGGTGTTCGCCATCGCCGACGGCTTCAACTCCATCTGCTTGCCGGCCGCCCAGGACTTCAAGCGCCAGAAAGATGGCGATCGGGGTCCCAACACCGGTGGCATGGGCGCCTGGTCGCCGCTGCCCTTCCTCGACGCCTACATGCTCGAGCACTACCCGAACGAGAAGATCAGCTTCGAGGAGGTCATCAACCGCGACTTCATCCAGCCCACGCTGCTGGCTCTGCAGGCACTGGGCATCAACTACTGCGGCGTGCTGTACGCCGGTCTGATGCTGACGCCCGATGGACCGAAGCTGCTGGAGTACAACATCCGCTTCGGTGATCCGGACAGCCAGGTGGTGCTCATGCGCCTCGCCGAGGACTACGACTTGGCCGAACTGTTGCTGGCCGCCGCCCGGGGCGATCTCACCACCGCCCCGCTGCCGCGCTTCAACAACGAGACTGCCGTGCTGGTGGTCGCTGCGGCCGCCGGCTACCCGACGGATCCTCAGCTCGGCTCGGCGCTCGATCGCGAACAGATCGAGCGCATCGCTCGGCACGATGGGGTGGACATCCTGTACGCCGGTGTCGCCGAGCAGGGGAACCAGCTGGTCGTCTCGAGCGGTCGCGTGCTGAACGTCATGGGCTACGGCCCGGATGTCTACAGCGCCCGCAAGCAGGCCTACGGCGCCATGCCGCACCTGGCCTTCCCGGGCATGCAGTACCGCAGCGACATCGCGCTGCCCGTGGGCACCTGACCCACACCTTTCGTTCCCGCGCGGGGGCCTTCGGGCCCCCGCCGGTGGAAACCCTGGTATACTTACAAGGTAATGAGGGCATAATTATGATTTATAACGACAAAGCGTTCAGCGGTTTCTCGGTCGACAATACAGAAAAAGCTAAAGAATTCTACGCCGATACTCTTGGCGTAGAATTGACACAGAGTGAAATGGGTCTCAAGCTCAATATTGGTAACGGTATCTTCATTTACCAAAAAGATGATCACCAGCCAGCAACTTATACGATCCTGAATTTTCCAACCGATGATATTGATAAGACTGTGGAAGAACTCAGCTCAAAAGGTGT
>CAYPFI010000091.1:0-3386 GCA_964410005.1 uncultured Candidatus Saccharibacteria bacterium
AGGCTTTGATGGGCTGGTGATCATTGACCATATTATGGGCGTTGAAACAATCGATAATAATAGTAAATCAACAACCTTTAGAATTGGTGCCGGCGAGAACTGGGATGCACTTGTTGAGAAAACCGTTGATATGAACTTGAGCGGCATCGAAGCCCTCTCACTTATTCCCGGCAGTGTCGGGGGCACCCCTATTCAAAATGTTGGAGCTTACGGCCAAGAAGTCGGTGGTAGCCTCGTTGAAGTTGAATCCTACGATTCGCTAGAGCGCAATTTTGTGACGCTCGCCAAAGATGATCTTGGTCTGAGCTATCGATCGAGTAACCTAAAAGTTCCGATCAATGAGCGCCGCTACTTTGTAAGTCATGTGATACTCAAGCTCCAAAAAACCATGACGCTTACTCGCCCACTTTACGACGCTCTAGAGCAGTACTATATTGAGCATGACGTTACCGAGCTGACTCCGGTCACTGTTCGTGAAGCCGTTATGACGATTCGCACCCACAAACTCCCCGATCCGGCCAAGATCCCCAATAGTGGCTCATTCTTTGCCAATCCGATTGTTGATACCGAAGTGTATGAAGCGATCAAATCAACATATCCTGAAGTTCGAGCTTACCCGTATCAAGGTCAATACAAACTGGCGGCTGGCTGGCTGATCGAAGCCGCGGGGCTTAAAGACTACGCGGCCCATGGACTCAAGACATATGATAAGCAGGCACTGGTAATCGTCAATGAGTCAGCCAAGCACGCCACCGATCTCATGAAATTCCGCGATGAAATCATCGCCAAAGTTAAAGAAAAATTTAATGTTACGCTGGAGCAGGAACCAGAACTGATACAATAGGTATATGGCCACCATACAGAAAAAACCAACGGCTACTCGAGTAGCCCTCCGCCATTACTGGCAGCAAATTAAGATAGAAGGCGGTGCCTCCTGGATTTCTTTTTTGCTGCCCGGAGTTGCAACTACTCTCACCCTCTACGTGCCAACGCTGATTGTCGCCAAAATCATTGGCGAGTTTAGTAAGAATGGCTTCAACTCCCCCTCCCAACTTGTTCCGTATATTCTGGCATTCATGGGGGTTTGGTCGCTAGGTCAGCTTCTGTGGAGAATCGGTATTCATTACGCGGTGATTCTTGAAACCAATGGTATGCGTCGGCTCTTTAGTCAGGGGATGGACTTCTTAATGAATAAGGATCTGCAATTCTTTGATAATAACTTTGCCGGCTCACTCACTAAGCGACTTATCGGTTATGCCAGAAGTTTCGAAGGATTCATCGACACGTTTCTATTCAACATTTGCACCAACGCCATCCCGCTCGTATTCGTTACATATATTCTATGGGGATACTCGCCATGGTTAGTCGTAGGGCTCCTCGGATCGATAGTTGTAACATTACTACTCGTTGTGCCGCTCATTAAGCGTCGTCAAAAATTAGTTGATGTTCGAGAAAAGTCCAGCAATGTGGTTTCTGGTAACATTGCCGACATCATTAGTAATATGGCGGCCGTGCGCACCTTTGCCCAAGAGGATGAAGAAAAGAAGACCAACCGACGCCTCGTTGATGACTATATGGATAAAACAGTTGTTACTTGGATGTACCAAAACTGGCGCATTGAAACGGTTACTTCTCCACTCTATGTTATAGCCAATACGATTGGGCTGGTTCTCGCTCTGTCGCTGAGTAGTAAGGGCAGCCTGAATATCGAGGCGATCTTTGTGGCCTTTAGCTACTATGCCAATATCACCCTCATCGTCTGGGAGTTTAATAATATTTATCGCGGACTTGAAGGCAACATCACCGAAGCCGCTCAGTTCACTGAACTACTGGAAGGTGAGCCAAGTATTGTTGATGCTCCAGAAACGAAGCCATTTAACCTGACTAAGCCGGTGGTTACTTTTGAAAGTGTTGGCTTTAAGTATAGCGACAATAAAGGTGAGCACTTATTTAGCAATCTTAATATCGATATTCCAGCCGGTAAGAAAGTTGGGCTAGTAGGGCCAAGTGGTGGTGGCAAGACGACCATCGCCAAGCTTTTGCTGCGCATCATGGATGTGACCGACGGCGCGATTAAAGTTGATGGCCAAGATATTAAGCAGATTCGGCAGCAAGATTTACGTCATTACATTGCCTATGTGCCGCAAGATCCGCTCCTCTTCCATCGCAGTCTCATCGACAATATCCGTTATGGGCGACCCGATGCCACTCTGGAAGAAGTTGAGAAAGCCGCCAAGCTGGCCCATGCCGATGAGTTCATCCACAAACTTTCTGACGGCTACAATACCCTGGTTGGTGAGCGCGGCGTGAAGCTTAGCGGTGGCCAGCGTCAGCGCGTAGCTATTGCTCGCGCCATCCTTAAAGATGCCCCAATCCTGGTTCTCGACGAAGCCACCAGTGCGCTGGATAGCGAAAGTGAATCGCTGATTCAAGAAGCTCTGGCCAACCTCATGAAGGGTCGCACTACCGTTGTCATTGCTCACCGACTTAGTACGATTCAGAAAATGGATCAGATTATTGTTCTGGAAGAAGGCGTCATCACCGAGCAAGGCACTCATAACGAGCTACTCGCAAAGAAGGGTCTTTACGCTAAGCTTTGGGACCACCAAAGTGGCGGGTTCTTAGAAGACTAAAGGTTATAGCCCAGATCGATTAAGTAATCTTTAGCTCGTAGTACTTTATCTGGAATTTCCTGCGGAGTCGACCAACCCTTGGGTGCGTAGTCGACGAGGCGCTGCAAGTCTGCCACCATACGCTTGATCGAGTCATCTTTGTCAGATGTCGTTTTCATATACTCATCATATGAAACTTGTGGCGAAGTAACCCGCAGCTCTGGTTGGGGCTGAGGCCATTGGGCTTGAGCGGTGGCGAGACTTCGACGCTCCATATATGGCTTTTGAACCAATAGAACACTGCTCGCCTCGATTCCTTCTTCGCGTAAAAGTGCCGCGCTAAATTTAATGTTCTCGCCGGTATTTGTAGCCTTACTTTCAATAAGAATCGCTGAGGCTGGCACACCTTCTTTTACCGCTACCTTCGCAAGGCGCTCAGCCTCTGTCCCTTCATAGCGACCAGCAGTAAGTGAACCTTCGCTCCCGCTAAATAAGATGATTGGAGCAATACCCTGCGTGTATAACTGCGCTGCATATTCAGCAACAATAAGATTGTAGCTGCATAGCACCAGCATGACGTCGGCCTTCTCGACCGGTTGATGCATCAACATGTAATCCCAGATCATCTTGGCGTGCCTATCGACCTCCACTATGAGTCCTCCACCTTAATGCCGATGGCCTGAGCCAGGATTGGCGCCAGTGCAATAAGTTGCTCGCGACTCATGGTTACATTATGCAGCGCTGAAGCACCTAATAGATCGACGAATTTTGAGC
>CAYPFI010000092.1:0-3253 GCA_964410005.1 uncultured Candidatus Saccharibacteria bacterium
CTTGTTCTGTTTTTCCCCACCAGTTATGCTCGCCACCATCATCATCGAAATCGGATTGCTCATATATAGTCTAGTCCGCTATAAGTTCACCCTCGTTACAAAGCTCGTAGTGCTTATTCTTCTAAGTCTCGCCATGTTCCAGGTCGCGGAGTTCCAGACTTGCGGAAAAGTGCTTGGACAGTCTGGACTCATGTGGTCCCGACTAGGCTACATCTTTATCACGTTACTACCACCACTTGGATTGCATCTTATTTCTGCTATCAGCAAGAAAAAGCCGACATTACTCCATTGGTTAGCCGATGCGTCAGCCGCGATTCTCGTTACGATTTTTGGACTATTGCCAAGTGCGATTTATGTTGCGCTTTGCGGCGGCAATTACGTAATATTTAAGATTCATGAAGGTCTCGGTTGGATCTACGGCTTCTATTACCTTGGATTTTTATTCGCTGGAATAGTACTAGCTGCCAAGCATATGAAGACTGTTAAGAAAGCTCAGTACAAGGCATCGACCTGGATGATAATTGGCTACCTTCTCTTCCTGATACCGACTGGCATCGTGAACATGCTCGACCCATCAACTATTTATGGTGTGCCTTCAATCATGTGTGGTTTCGCCGTTATGTACGCCATCATATTAGCCTTTAAAGTTTTGCCACAGGTAGTTAATCATAAATAGGTGAGCGGCGGCCTGCCGCCCCGGAGTTCGGGGCGGCAGGCCATGGTGCCGGTGGCTCAGCGAGACGTCCGGGCGGCGGTAGCGCCGCGCCAGCAGTCGGCGGGGATGCGCAGCAGCTTGTACAGCCGATCGCGCCGGGTGGGCTCGTTGTGGTTGCGCTTGCTGTGCAGGAAGCTCATCTTGATGTCGCGTTGGCGCAGGAGCAGGTGGTTGAGGCCGGCGTGGGCCGTGCCTTGGGCGGGGTGCGCGCAGTCGTCCAGCATGGTGCGGTCGAAGTACTTGTGGACGATCAGCATCTCGAAGATGTTGAGCATGCGCCCTTCGCGCAGTCGGCGCTCGATGTCACCGCTCCAGCGCCGGCGGCGGAAGAAGACGGCGATGCGCGCACGGCGGACCAGCTTGGCCTGCATGTGGATCGTCAGCATGGCCACCAGCCAGCCGCACTCGGCGTCGTGGCGGACGCGGCGGAGGACGTCCATGTAGGTGACGTCGGCATCGGGGTGGCGCGGCTTGGGGGCCTGACGCGAAGGCCCGGCGGGCCGGGTGATCCGAGCGGTGGGCGGTGGGCTGTCGAGGTGCGATGGCGTTCGAAGGGTCGAACGATCCAGGGTAGCTGAGGTCATGGGGTCTCCCATGTCTGCTCATCCTCGCGGACAAGACTCACTCGAGGATTCGAGTTGTTTAGATTATAAACCCCTTAGGTAAGATGTAAAGACCTTATACAAGTATCATAAAGAGAGCCATAAGACCCATGGTCATATTCTCAACGAGGCTTACGGTGCTTAATGGTAATTTAATGATGTTACCCAGGCAAGCGCAATGGATCCCCCGACGTCGCCTTAGTTCGCGAGCAACACCAATCGAACTCATGACCATAATGGTGAGTGTCGCAATATCACGAATCATCGGGATTGCACCAGCAAGATAGAGAAGTCCAAGCAGTAACTCGAGAAAAGGGTAGAGCTTGGCATAAAATGGCCAGCGCTCAGCAACCACATCGTAGGTCGGAAACATTTCGACAAACATTTGGTAGCCAGTTAACTTAAAACCAGCGAATACCATAAAGAAGACGCCCATAAAACTGGTCAGACCGTGACCGAGAATTAGGGAGATGGCCACTATTATGGCCAAGACGCCAATGAACTTAATAATTTCTTTAGGGGAGTGCTCCCCTGCTATCATGTGATGATGTTCCATATATCTATTATAGCAATCTGGTCAACTTGCAATTTTCTTCTCCAGGGTGCAAAATAACCATAAGGAGTATTATTGTGCCAAAAACAACTCGCAGCAAAACCTCAAAAAGCCTAAAAAGAAAACCTACTAAACGTCAGGATATTATCTTGGCAGTAGCGCTGGGTCTAGTCGTTACCGGCGTTGGTGTGTTTGTGACACGCTTTAGCAGTGCCGGTTCGAATGCCTCATTCCGTCGCGATCCCGTTACGCAAATGCAGGGTGGTAAGGTTATCCGTAAAACGCTCAACACTCAGGCTCGAGTTGCTGCTTCGCCGCAACCCGGTATAAATCCGGTCTACACATTAGTATCGCAGACCGAGATGGAGGACACCGCCAAAGTCTGCATCAACTATACGGTTCTCGAACGTAACACCTGGATTAATATGACCTATGTAAACGCCAATAAGGAAGGTATAGCTACCGGCGTGGGCGAAACACACAATCCGGGAACGTATACCTACTGCCTGGACCGAGGTGCACAAGCCGTTAATGGCGTCATCAACATCAATGTCACCCCAGGCTCAGCCCAGATCAATAAATTCTACGGCGTACTCCGCTCGTTCGACGACTAGGTCAGTCTAAAAATCTTCTCTTCTGCATCGATGAAAACCTCTGCTCCGATTGGTAGCATGAGGTTTTCGACATTGTGTCCGATCTCGCCGATTTGCATAGTAGGGAAGTCATAACCACTGGTTGATTCCAAGAGTAACTCTTTCATGGGCTGATTATTACCGATGACTTTCTGCTTATCACTGTCCACACAGTAACCTACGATTAAGCCACTGATCTGATCGAGAATTCCCCAGAGCTTGAGTTGCATAATGCCACGGCGTAGTTGGCGCTTATCCCACTTGTAGGTCTCCATGACAAGAATCATTCCTTCGAAACTTTCAGGAAAGTAGTCAGTCCCGCGCAACTGCACAAAACAACCAAAGTTACCGCCGATCAATATTCCGTTGGCAGTGCCGCCGCGAATTGCCTCCCAGCCAGTATACGTCGTAAATGTCCCGTTAAGATCTTTCCAGTTAGGGTTTGGCCTAAACTCTACTTGTTTGTCACTCATCCATATTTCTTTTATTGAACTAACGGTATAGCTCATATCGTGATCGGCAAAATCAAAGAACTCAAAGCCATGGTAGGTTATGAGCCCGGTTCTGGTAAAAATTGGATCAAGCAACGTGCAGGCATCCGAAATACCAGCAATAACCTTTGGATTTTGCTTAATAAGGTCGTAATCGAGTTTATCCACAAGGTCGATAGCGGTGTGCCCGCCACTCGAGAAAAGAATGCCTTGAATGGCGGGATTCTTAAGTGCCCAATGAAAATCATCAATTCGCTCTT
>CAYPFI010000093.1:0-3246 GCA_964410005.1 uncultured Candidatus Saccharibacteria bacterium
AAAAATGCCCATGAGTAAAAAGGGCATTTTGTACTTGATCAGCAAAAAATGATCGAATCGACGATTCATTTTGGCGGCAAAGACGTGGATTTACGTATTGCCATCTCGCCTGTGGTGCACGGCGAGCAGATCGTTATTCGATTGCTCGATAAATCGAGCACCATGCTAACCCTTGACTCTTTAGGCTTCCGTGGTCGAGCTTTCCGCTTGATCAACGAGGGTATTAAGCGCCCACACGGTATGACGCTTAGCACTGGCCCAACTGGTTCAGGTAAATCAACGACGCTATATGCAGCTATTCAGGCCATTAAGGATGCCAGTATTAACATCGTCACCTTAGAAGACCCGGTCGAGTATAAAATGGATGGGATTAATCAGATACAGGTAAATTCTGAAGTTGGGCTGACATTTGCCAGCGGTCTGCGCTCAATCTTACGCCAAGACCCCAATGTGATTATGGTGGGGGAAATTCGCGATAAAGAAACGGCTGATTTGGCTGTCCAGGCTGCCCTCACAGGTCACGTCGTGCTGTCTACGCTTCATACCAACTCAGCGGCCGGCGTATTGCCTCGTATGCTCGATATGGGTGTAGAGCCCTTCTTGGTGGCCTCGACCATCAATACCGTTGTGGGTCAGCGTCTGGTCCGCAAGATTTGTGATAAATGTCGGGTGCAGATGAAGGCATCAGCTGCACAGGTCCAGATGATTAATAAAATCTTGGGCAAGGTACTTCCAGGAGTGGAAGCCGATAAACCTCGTGTTACTGAAGATTTAGGCTATGAAAACTTGCCCATCAGGAGTGAAAACGCTTATACTTTGTACATGGGTAAGGGCTGTAGCGCCTGCACCAATGGCTTTAAAGGGCGAGTCGGTATTTATGAAGTCTTTGCCATGACACCAGCCATCGAGAAGATGCTGAGCGCTCATGCAACGACTAACCAGATTCAGGCCCAGGCCCAGCTAGATGGCATGATTACGATGCAGCAGGATGGCATGCTCAAGGTTTTGACGGGACAGACGACCATAGAAGAAGTTGCCCGCGTGGCAACGGATAGTTAGGAAGAGGTGAGAAGATGGCCGATGTAACAATTCAGCAGCTCTTAGAGCAGGTAGTACAGGTGGATGCTTCAGATCTGCACTTGCAGGTTGGCTTGCCGCCAATGTTGCGTGTTGATGGCGCGCTCAAGCCCGTAACCGACCCGGTAGTTCTGACTGCAGAGTCGATTGAACAGCTCATTATGCCAACGCTCGATGAAGAGCAAAAGCAGATTCTAAAACGCGATAAAGAACTTGATTATAGCTTTGCCTACGGTACCGCTGGGCGCTTCCGTGTGAACGCCTTCCATGAGCGCGGCAACTTGGCGGCAGCTCTGCGCCTCATTCCGACCACAATTCGCACCATTGATGAACTCGGCCTGCCTAAGATCTTGAATAACTTTACTGAGCTGCCTCGAGGCTTGGTGCTCGTGACCGGTCCAACTGGTTCTGGTAAGTCGACAAGCCTGGCCGCCATGGTTGATAAGATTAATACCGACAAAGCGTTGCATATTGTGACTATTGAAGATCCGATCGAGTATGCTCACCATAGCAAGAAGAGCATGGTGGTTCAGCGTGAGGTTCACTTTGATACCAACTCATTCTCGGCTGCCTTGCGTAGTGTGCTCCGTGAAGATCCAGACGTTGTGCTGATTGGTGAGATGCGTGACCTCGAGACCATCGCCGCTGCTATTACCATTGCTGAGACCGGCCACTTGGTGCTCGCCACGCTGCATACTAACTCGGCTGCTCAAACGGTTGACCGTATCATCGATGTCTTCCCGCCACACCAACAACAACAGATTCGAATTCAACTTTCTAACATCTTGCAGGCCATTGTTTCGCAGCGCCTCATCCCGATGATTGGTTCGGGTCGTATTGCGGCTGCGGAGATTCTCATCGCCAATTCGGCTGTTCGTAATATTATCCGCGAAGGTAAGACCCACCAGCTGGAGGCTGTTATTCAGACTGGTATCGCCGAAGGCATGCAGTCTATGGATCACACGTTAGTCAACTTGGTGCAAGCCGGCAAGATTGATTACGATCAGGCCAAGGGTTACGCGGTTGACCCGGCCGAACTTGATCGATTAATGAGAGGATAGGCGTGTTAACCTACCACTACAAAGCACGGGATAGCAAAGACGGCAGTCTTGTCACTGGCGAGGTTCAGGCTGATAACGAGCAGGCGGCCGTTAAGCTGATTATGGAGCGCAAACTCTTTCCGGTATCGGTGACCGACGAGGCACCGAGCGGGGCACTGTTTGGCAAGAATAGTAAGGTTAAGGCCAAAGATCGTATTATCTTTACGCGTCAGCTCAGCACTTTAATTGGTGCCGGCTTACCATTGGTGCAAAGCCTTCGTACGGTGCGTGGCCAGGTAGGGAGTAAGCCCTTACAGACGATTATTGATGCGGTTATTGCAAATGTAGAGGGTGGCTCAACACTATCAAATGCCTTTGCGGCTCATCCCAAGGTGTTTAATCAGGTGTATGTGAGCTTAATTGCAGCCGGTGAATCTTCTGGTACACTCGACACTACGCTAGAGCGTCTGGCCAACCAGCAGGAAAAAGACGCGGCAATTGCGAGCAAGATTCGTGGCGCCATGATCTATCCAGCCATTGTTATGGGCGTTGTTCTCTTGGTCCTGGTCTTTATGCTCACGACGGTGTTGCCGCAGGTTGGCTCGCTGTATAAGGATCTCGATAAGACATTGCCTTTCCTGACGCAGGCATTACTTGCGATCTCGAGCTTTGTGGTCAACTTCTGGTGGCTGGTCATTATTGCGCTAGCTGGTGGCGTATATGCGCTTCGTAATTATGCCAAAAGTTCGGTGGGTCATCGTGAATTTGATGGCCTCAAGATGCGCTTCCCGGTGTTTGGCAAATTATTTATGAAGGTCTACATGGCGCGCTATTCTCGTACGCTTGGTACCTTGGTCCAGAGTGGACTGCCACTTTTGCAGGCCCTAGAGATTACTAAGGACGCCGTGAATAATGTAATCGTGGGCGATACGATTGATGAGTCGATCAAGCAAGTGCGCGGCGGTAAGGCGCTCAGTACGAGTATTGAAGGCAAAAAATCCTTCTTGCCGCTGGTGCCGCAAATGATCAAGATTGGTGAGCAGTCGGGCACCATCGATCAGATGCTGGATCGCCTGGCAGTCTTCTATGAGACCGAAGTCGATGATGAAGTTAAGAACCTGTCGACGAC
>CAYPFI010000094.1:0-3230 GCA_964410005.1 uncultured Candidatus Saccharibacteria bacterium
CCAAGACTCTGGAGCTCTTTAACGAGAACATTGAAGCTTTCTGGGACACGTGGTCCGCGGATCGTATCACTCTTAATGATGGCTTCGTAAGCCTTAGAGCGGCCAACAGTATCATCTGACTTAATAGTCAGGACTTCTTGGAGGGTGTTAGCGGCGCCGTAAGCTTCGAGAGCCCAGACTTCCATTTCACCAAAGCGTTGACCACCCATTTGAGCCTTACCACCCAGCGGCTGCTGAGTAACCATGGCGTACGGACCAGTTGAACGAGCATGAATCTTATCGTCAACCATGTGATGCAGCTTGAGCATGTACTTGTAGCCAACCGTGGTGCGTTCTTGGAACTTATCACCAGTGAGGCCATCAAACAGCTGCACTTTACCGTCGGTATCAAGACCAGCTTGGCTCAACAGCTCTTTGATCTGTGCTTCAGTCACACCGTCAAAGACTGGTGTAGCGACCTTGAAGCCGAGAGTCGTAGCAGCCCAACCAAGATGAGTCTCAAAGACCTGACCGATGTTCATGCGAGCACCAATACCCAGTGGATTTAAGAGAATATCTACCGGCGTACCGTCTTCCAGGTATGGCATGTCTTCAACGGGCAGGATTCGAGCAATAACACCCTTGTTACCGTGACGACCAGCCATCTTATCACCGACGCTAATCTTGCGCATCTGAGCGACAGATACATGGATTTGCTGGATAACACCAGCTTGGAGCTCATCGCCATTTTCACGGCTAAAGACTTTAACGCCAACAACCTTACCCTGCTCGCCATTTGGCATACGCAATGAAGTGTCTTTTACGTCACGAGCTTTTTCACCAAAGATGGCGCGTAGCAGTTTTTCTTCGCTGCTCAGCTCTTGCTCACCCTTTGGCGTAATCTTACCAACCAGTACATCACCAGCGCGAACTTCGGCGCCAATACGGACAATACCTTCGTCGTCGAGATCCTTAAGGGCCTCTTCACTAACGTTAGCGATATCGCGGGTAATGACCTCAGGTCCAAGCTTGGTGTCGCGAATGTCTACTGAGTGAGTTTCGATGTGAATCGAGGTGTAACGATCATCTTGTACGAGTCGCTGACTGAGAATGATGGCGTCTTCAAAGTTGTAACCACCCCAGTTCATGAAGGCTACGAGAACGTTTTGACCAAGAGCCAATTCACCATTCTCAGTACTCATGCCATCTACCAGGACGTCATTCTTCTTGAGCTTATCACCACCAGACACACGCACCTTTTGATGGATGCTGGTGCCGATGTTTGATCGTACAAAGTTGAGGAGCTCATAGGTCTTTTCACCGCTCTTCTTGTATTTAACAGTAACTTGCTTGGCGTCAGCACTAATGACTTCACCGTCTTCGGCAGCCAGGATAACCTGACCCGAGTCTTTAGCAACTACGCCTTCCATACCAGTACCGACCACAGGTGACTGTGGGCGGACCAGAGCAACGGCCTGCTTCTGCATATTGGCACCCATCAGGGCGCGACGAGCATAGTCATGCTCCAGGAATGGAATCAGAGCAGTTGAAACCGATACGGTCTGCATACTGGAAACGTCCATGTACTCGACGTTGTCAGCTGGCTCTTCTTCGGCCTCACCGTTACGACGTACCGCTACGCGGGCTTCTACAAAGTAACCCTCGTCGTCAATCTTGGTGTTTGCCTGAGTGATGACTGAGTGCTCTTCGTCACTGGCATCCATGTAGACGATTTCGCTTGAAACCTTAGCTTTGACCGGAACGGCTTCGATACCAGCTTTTTCAAGCTTCTTTGCTTGAGCAGCACTGATCTTATCGCCATTCTTGACGATTTCGTTGCCCTTATCGTCCTTAATGGTCTTACGAGCAATGTGGCCTTCTGATTGACTTGCAATAGCCATGTTGACTACCTTGCGATAAGGAGTCTCGATAAAGCCATACTCATTTACGCGAGCAAAGCTAGCGAGGTTCGATACCAATCCAATGTTTGGACCTTCAGGAGTTTCAATAGGACACATGCGACCATAGTGGGTCTTGTGCACATCGCGGACTTCAAAGCCGGCACGTTCGCGTGAAAGACCGCCTGGGCCCATAGCGTTGAGGCGGCGTTTGTGAACGGTTTCAGCGAGAGGATTAATCTGGTCCATGAACTGTGACAGCTGTGAGCTGGCAAAGAACTCACGAACGCTGGCGACAACCGGGCGAACGTTGACCAGTTGACCTGGAGTAACGGTGGCGTTGTCGTAAACCGACATACGATCCTTAACAATACGCTCCATGCGCAACAGACCGACGCGGAACTTACCCTGAATCAACTCACCGACCATCTTGAGGCGGCGGTTTGCAAGGTTATCGATATCATCAGCAGCACCCTGGGCGACAAACAGACGAACGATTTCGCGAACGATTTCTACAAGGTCTTCACGACGCAGGATACGGTTCTCAACAGTATTAGCAATCTCGATACCAAGACGCTTGTTCAGCTTATAGCGGCCGACCTTACTAAAGTCGTAGCGCTTGGGATCAAAAAACATGCTCTCAATGAGGGCACGTGAGTTTTCGACCGTTGCCAAGTCACCTGGGCGAATGCGGCGGTAAACCTCCATCAGGGCTTCGCTGGTATTGTGTGAGGTGTCTTTATCGAGAGTGGCGCTAATCAGGCTCAACTCACCAGTATCAACTTCATTAAAGAGGGCTTTGATCTCTTCATTGCTTCCATAACCAAAGGCACGCAGCAATGTAGTAATAGGCAGCTTACGCTTACGATCAATCTTGACGCTCATGACACCGCTAGCAGAGGTGTCGATTTCTAGCCATGCACCACGGCCAGGAATAACCTTGGCGCCATACATGTTGACACCGCTCGAGGCATCAGCGGTAAAGAAAACGCCAGCTGATCGTACCAACTGGCTAACCACAACACGCTCAACACCATTAATAATAAAGGTGCCGCGGTCGGTCATCCATGGGTAATCACCAAGGAAAATTTCTTGTTCTTTAACTTCGCCGGTCTCTTTGTTGGTGAGTTCGACGACAGCTTTAAGAGGAACATCATAGCTAATGTTCTTGTTCTTGGCTTCTTTTTCGGTATATTTAGGCTCTTCAAAGTGGAAACTTTTAAATTTGAGCGCCAAATTTTTGCCAGTAAAGTCCTCGATAGGACTAATTTCGGCAAATAGCTCTGCTAAACCTTCGGTCTTGAACCACTCAAAAGATTGGAGTTGGCTCTCGATAAGGTTTGGCAAGGGCAG
>CAYPFI010000095.1:0-3198 GCA_964410005.1 uncultured Candidatus Saccharibacteria bacterium
GTTGGCACCAGCACGACTTCGAGCTCGTAAATCTTGGCAAATTCTTCAGCTTCGGTCAGCGCCGTACCCGTCATGCCCGACAGTTTATTGAACAAGCGGAAATAGTTCTGGAAAGTAATGGTGGCCAGGGTCAGTGATTCTTGGCGAATCTCTACGCGCTCCTTAGCCTCAATAGCCTGATGCAGGCCCTCGCTGTAGCGGCGGCCCGGCATGAGGCGGCCGGTAAATTCATCGACAATAATGATTTCACCTTCGCGCACCACATAATCGCGGTCTTTACGGAAAAGGGCTTCAGCTTTAAGTGACTGCTCGATATGATGCACATCCTCAATCCGACCGGCCTCATAGACATTATCAATGCCCAATTTGCGCTCAATCTCTTCGATACCAGCGTCGGTTAGACTAGCCGCCTTCATTTTTTCATCAACAGTGTAGTGATCTTCGGCTTTGAGACTCGCAGCTAACGTTGCAAACTGATAATACTTATCGGTGCTTTCTTCGGCCGGGGCACTAATAATCAATGGTGTGCGGGCCTCATCAATAAGGATGGAGTCAACTTCATCGACGATGGCGTAATGCAACTCGCGCTGCACCATTTTATCGAGATCATCAACCATGTTGTCGCGTAGGTAATCAAAACCAAACTCGTTATTGGTGCCATACGTAATGTCAGCTTCGTAAGCTTCACGACGACTTACCGGACGCAGCGTTTGCATGCGCTCATCGGTGTGCTCTTCATTTTTATAATCAGCGTCATATACATAGGCTTGTTCATGAACAATAACACCAGTGCTCATACCGAGCGCGGCGTAAACCTGGCCCATCCAGGCGCCATGCAGACTCGCCAGATAATCATTAACGGTGATAACATGCACACCCTTGCCCTCAAGAGCATTCAAGTAACTTGGCGCAGTTGCCACCAGAGTCTTACCTTCACCGGTACGCATTTCGGCAATCTGACCCTTGTGCAAGATCATGCCACCAATTAGCTGGACATCAAAGTGGCGCTGACCTATGGTACGTTTGGCAGCTTCACGAATAGTCGCAAAAGCCTCAGGCAGGATATCATCCAGCTTGGCGCCATTTGTTAACTTTTCCTTAAATTCATCAGTGCGAGCCATAAGCTGCTTATCGCTGAGCTTTTGAGTCTCATCTTCGAGCTTATTAACCTTCTCAACAATAGCCCGCAACTTCTTAACTTCGCGTTCGTTCGGATCCCCCAGGAGTTTCTTCATCAATGCCATCGTACTACGTTGTCCTCTTTAAGAAGCGTGCCACCATAAGCTTGAGGCTTTTTTGCTTGCCGTGACTCTTTTGCTTATAACGAGCAGTCTGCACCTTAAGCTTGGCTACTACTAAATCGACGGCAGCATACATATTGCCCGTCCCCTCTTTAGCTTGTACTTTACCATGAGGCACCGTAACAATTGCTTCGCAAACATAATGGTTGCCTTCTTTGCCGCTGGGATCATAACTCAAGATAACAGTTCCGTGAGCAGCTTCGCGAACTTCTTTAGGAAGGTATTTCTCGAGACCACCAATTTTCTTTTCTACATATTCAAGCAGATTCTCATCGAGCTCATAACGTTGTCCGGTAACATCTAATTTGATCATAGCACCTCCTTATTCCCCATATATGGCCTGAGCACCTCAGGGATGCGAACATCACCCTCGGCCGTTTGATACTGTTCCATGATAGCAATTGGCACGCGACTTAGCACGAGCGCTGTAGCATCGTTGTTGTGGACATAGCCTGATGTGCCATCTTGATCCTTGTACTTTGTGTTGGCTCGACGAGCCTGGTAATCAGTCATGTAGTCAGCAGTATGGGTTTCGCGATAGGTGTCTTGACCTGGCAACCAACTATTTATGTCGACACCGCGAGCATTAGGCGTACCAATGTCGGCCGTGCACTTGAGGAGTACCTGGTAATGAATTCCAAGTTGCTGAAGCAGGTATTCTTGAATTCCGACCATCAAATGATGCTCCTGGATGCCGGTCTCGGGCGTACTAAAGATTTCCATCTCCAACTTATCAAACTGATGGTTACGGAACATACCCTCCATATCCTTACCATAGGTTCCGGCCTCACGACGAAAACTCGTTGCGTAGCCAATGTAACGGATTGGGAGCTGACCGATAGGCAGTGTCTCATTCATATACATATTGGCTAGGGAATGTTCAGCGCTAGCGTTGAGCCACAGTTCATCATCAGCCAGCTTATAGGTAGTCTCTTCAGCATCGAGACGAGCAGTTGCTCGGTATGCCTCAGTGCGTACCAGCATGGGCGGAATAATCGGTGTAAAGGCTTTTGGTACCAAATCAAGATCGTTATCTTTAATAATCTGAGCGATAATCGCTTCGTCACCAAGCTGATCCATAACCCAATTTACGAGGGCGAACTGCAATCGGACAAGACCGCCTTTAAGATACAGGAAGCGTGAACCAGCCACCTTAGCGGCCCTTGTCTTATCGATCCAGTCTTTTGCTTCAGCAATTTCGGCATGGTTCTTAGGTACAAAATCGAATTCGGGCTTGGCACCAACGGTTTTGACAATCTGATTCTCATCTTCACTCTTACCAACCGGCGTATCACTTGTAGGGATGTTCGGCACGGCTAGGAGAAGTTCTTGATACTCTTTATCGACTGAGGCAAAGTCAGCCTCGAGCTTCGTCAGCTCTTCCTTTATCTTTGAACCGGCAGTAATCTGCTCTTCACTTGGTCGCTGGCCCTTGGTGCTGGCACTCAATTCGTTACGTTTAGCGCGCAGCTCTTCGATAGCACCAATCTGGCCTCGGCGTTGTTCATCCAGCTCAAGAAGTCGATCGATGTCGATGCTTACGTTCTTGTTGGTGGCAGCTTGCTTAACCGTATCTGTATTATCACGTATAAATGCTATGTCTATCATGCATCTATTATACTACGATTTTAGCCTTTCTTGATGCTCATGCTTGATGTTCGGTTTTTGTTCATATACTATCGAGTTGTGGGCTTGTGGCGGAATTGGCAGACGCGCAGAATTACCACTTCTGTGTCCGCAGGGGCATGTGGGTTCGAATCCCACCAGGCCCACCAAAGCATCCTGGTATAAAAAGAGACGCATATGCGTCTCTTTTTATATTGCACAGAACTACCACTTCTGTAAAAAGAATACCTGATTAAGCTTCTTGGCGCAAGCGCTTGATGAGCCATTCTTG
>CAYPFI010000096.1:0-3169 GCA_964410005.1 uncultured Candidatus Saccharibacteria bacterium
AGCCTGCTGAGCTTCTGCGCGCTTTTGCTTGAGTGCCGGTCGCTGTTCGTTGTAGCGGATAAAGACAACTGAAAAGAAGAGCGCCGCAGCCGTTAGTTTGATGAGTCTTTTTTTTGATTTGATGGTATATGTCATATGCATATCGTTCTTACGCTTATTATAGCAGATTTCCCATGTCAGCTAAATCACAGAACTATACATGTAAAGGTGTACAATTAGATCATGAATGAAGCAGCAGATTGGTATCAAAAACTCAAGAAACCTGGTTGGGCGCCGCCTCAATCGCTATTCGGTCAGGTATGGAGCGTCCTCTATGTCGTTATCTTCATTGTAAATGGCGCTGTTATCTCGATGCTCGCCCGAGGCTCGATTAGCTGGGTGGTAGCCTTGCCCTTCTGGCTAAACTTGTTTTTCAATGCAATTTTTACCCCTATACAGTTCGGATTGCGAAACAATTTGCTTGCAGTTATCGATATCCTGCTCGTGCTCAGTACCATCATATGGTCGATGGTTGCGATATGGCCTTATTCCAAATGGATTGTTGTTGCCTACGTCCCCTATCTTGTATGGGTTTCCATTGCCACCGTGCTACAAATAAGCATATTCTGGCTCAATAGATAATGGACAAAAATCCGTCACTGTGCTATAATCAATACAACTGAAAAGTGGATACCGAAGTTTCTTGTATATAACTCTCGCTATGTGCTATTCGGAACGAGATATATATAACGAAAGGTCCCACAATGAAAAACTCTTATTCTGCACGCCCACAGCGCGGCGGACAACGTACAAATGTAAGTCGTGCCTATACTAATCGCCGTCCAAAGCGATCAGGTACCTACATTGATCCAGCTAAATATGTAAACAAGGCTACGGCTCCTGCCGAGCAAGTTGTTTACGACTCAAAGCACAAGTTCTTGGACTTTGCTTTTAGCGACGCCATTAAGCGCAATATTGTCGCTGCTGGTTACGAAACTCCATCAGCCATTCAGGATCAAGCCATCCCTCTGATCTTAGAAGGCAAGGACGTTATTGGTCTGGCTAACACCGGTACGGGTAAAACGGCCGCCTTTGTTCTGCCAATGCTGGAGCGTATTAAAGACGTTAAAACTAACGGTACTCAGGTACTGATTATGGCTCCTACCCGAGAGCTGGCTACCCAGATTGATGATGAATTCCGCAAGTTTGCTCGCGGTCTTGGTCTGTACTCTGTCGTCTGTGTTGGTGGTATGAGTATTGGCAATCAGATTCGTGCTCTGTCACGTCGCCCACAAGTTGTTATTGGTACGCCAGGTCGTCTTAAAGACCTCGTGAACCGACACGTACTTAAGCTCAAAGAAGTGAGTGTGCTCGTCTTGGACGAAGCTGATCAAATGCTCGACATGGGCTTTATCGTCGATATTAAGTTCCTCGTCGGTCAATTGCCTGACGCTCGTCAGTCGCTATGCTTTAGTGCTACCATGACCCCTGCTATTCGTCAGCTGGTTAACACCATGATGGCTCCTGATCCAGCCGTAGTAAGCGTACGTACTGCCGAAACCAGCGAGCACGTCGAGCAAGATGTTGTTCGCGTTAGCGGCGGCAAAGAACAGAAGTTTGATAAGCTCATTGAGCTACTTGAAGCTGAACACTTTGATAAGGTTCTGATCTTCGGCGAAACCAAGTTTGGCGTGCAGCGCCTTGCTGATAACCTCAGCAAGCACGGTATCCCCGCCGGCGCCATTCATGGCAACAAAACTCAGCCCCAACGCCAGAAGATGCTTAATAGCTTTAAGCGCGATGAAATTCGCGTACTGGTTGCTACTGACGTTGCTGCTCGTGGTTTGGACATCCCTAATGTCTCACACGTCATCAACTTTGATCAGCCACAAAACTACCAAGACTACATTCACCGCATTGGCCGTACTGGCCGCGCCGGTAAGCGCGGAACTGCCCTGACATTTGTAAGCTAATTACTTGCCGATAAGGTGTCCATGTGATCTAATAGACACATGGACATTAATCGTATAAGTAATAAAACAATCTTGCGAATACTCGGACTTATTACGGTATTTGTCGGCACCATTTGGCTTGTATTCTTGTTGCAGCGCCAGATTATGTGGGTAGTCATCGCACTCTTCTTTACCCTGGCCCTCAATCCGCTGGTTGAATTTGTGAGCCGATTTATGCCCAAGAAAAGCAGGACTGCTGCTTCAGCTCTCGTAGTCTTTGGTAGCTTTATTGTTGCTATCCTGGTTATAGCTGCTTTTGTCCCGTCAATTATTCATCAGAGCAGCAGCTTTGTTGATGACATCCCTAAGAATATTCAGAGCTTATCTGACTCAAATACACCCCTTGGCGACTTAATGACTCGATACGACGTGGTCGGGTACGTTACTACTAACCAGGATAAGCTCGTTGGATCCCTTGGCGGGTATAGCCAGCCGGTATTAAACGGCCTAAAAGGCGCTCTGAGCAGTCTTGTGGGCGTGTTGACGGTCATCAGTCTTACCTACTTTATGCTGGCTGAGGGTGCCGATTGGGTCTCCAAACTTGCCCGTTCACGCTATGGACACCGTATTAAGGAGGTTGAGCCTGTACTAGGTGATATGTATAAATCGGTTAGTGGTTATGTAGCCGGAAACCTGGCAACGAGCGCCTTGGCCGCCATAACGGCTAGCATTATGCTCTTCATCCTGGGGGTGCCTTACGCTATCCCGCTCGGTATTGTTGTTGGTATTTTTGACCTGTTGCCCCTGATTGGCGCCACGCTGGCGGCTATTGTTGTCCTGTTCTTTTGTCTCTTCCAATCTCTTCCGACCACCGCTATTATGTTGGCCTTCTTCTTGATTTACCAGCAGATTGAAAACCAGTTTCTTCAGCCCATGGTGTATGCTAAAACCGTTCAGATATCACCACTGGTAGTATTCCTGGCTGCCCTGCTTGGTGCTAGTCTTGCTGGTCTGGTCGGTGCCCTCATCGCTATTCCGATTGCTGCCAGTGCTAAAATTGTACTAAGTTACTACTTCCGCAATACTCGTGGGACAGTTCAATCTAAATAGTCTTCCGCTTCCAGCGAGTGCCAAAGGGCGTATCAAGTAGCTCAATATTTTGCTTTAAAAGCTTATCGCGAATATCGTCAGCTTTCTTGAAAGTACCGGCTTGCTTAGCTTCTTCACGATCGGCGATG
>CAYPFI010000097.1:0-3131 GCA_964410005.1 uncultured Candidatus Saccharibacteria bacterium
CTGACCCGGGGCTCTCTTGGCGCTCGGCTAGTAACGCCTCGCTTGGGTTCGAGACGGGCTTTAGACCCTCGTTAACCATCTCAAAGATGCCAACCTCGTTAGTAGACCCATAACGGTTTTTAATGCCCCTGAGGGCCTTAAAAGCCCCATACTTATCACCCTCTAAGTAAAGAACCACGTCAACAAGATGTTCAAGTATCTTCGGTCCGGCAATCGAGCCCTCTTTGGTAACGTGGCCGATGATCAGCATGGCTACTGAGTTGCGTTTAGCCACCCCTTCCAGCATCTGCGAACAAGCGGTAACCTGACCAACTGATCCAGCAGCACCGGTTAGCGCATCGGTATAAAGTGTTTGAATGGAATCGACGATTACCAGATCATAATTGCCCGCTGACACTGTCGAACTGATTACATCGGCATTGGTCTCAGCCAAGATGGATAGATTAGCCGCACCAACGCCCAACCGCTCAGCCCGCATCTTAAGCTGACGATCAGACTCCTCACCGCTTACATAAAGAACAGAGTGGTCTTTGGCGACAGATGCGGCAATCTGCAGCACTAATGTCGACTTACCTACTCCTGGATCACCAGATAGCAGCATTACGCCACCCGGAACAATTCCACCTCCCAGTACTTCATCAACTTCGCCCAATCCACTAGGAATACGATTATGCGTACTCATATCAATCGACTTGAGGCTAGCAACACTGGCAGCGGCCGCGCCTCCCCCTCGACGGCTCGTAGCCGCCGGCGCCGCCGCCGATTCTACCAGGCTATTCCAGGCCCCACAAACATCACAGCGCCCACTCCACTTAGGAGTCGTAGCTGCACAGTTTTGACAGGTATAAAGTGATGTCGATTTGGCCATGTATTAATTTTATCATAGACCGAACAAAAACCAAAAGCCGCCCGAAGGCGGCTACTGGTTTATTTATAGCTCAATATTATCTAAGCTGATCCAGTGACCATTTTACAGCGTACAAGTCATATGAACCGTAATCCGGGTACATAATACCACGTCCTACATAGTTTTTAGATGCTCGGAATTCCTTGCTACAGTGAAGAGCATCTGCGCGACCGTAAGCTTTAGTTGAACCTGCTGCACCACGAGCTGTCCCAAAGTCTCTGCCTGGCTCCGTGACCTGAAGACCAATACGCATTTTCGAACTACTTCCGGAACTGTGGCCGCGAACACAGAAGCGATATAAACCGCCCGACTTCAAGTTCACAATGTTTGAAACAAGCGGTTGTCCAACTCTAGTTTTCTTGTCTCCCCAGGTAAGTGAGGTCCATGTACTCGCACTACTAAAACGCACTACCACAGCGCCTATAATGGCTACTGCAGCTACGCCGCCAAGAATCAGCCACTTATTAGTTTTTTTCTTTTTGCCAGCTTTTAGTTTCTTTGATACTGGTTTTTTTGCTTTTACGGCAACCATTATGCTGTCTCCTTTGATTATGCTTATGGTTACTTTATACCATGCACAAATAGGAGACGCAATACTTTTTAAGAGACGAGCAGCTTGTCTTTACTTCGTTTGACGGTAGCCTTAGCGCCATCACCGAGATCTTCATCGAGAATCTTATGAGCCAGTTCATTTTCGAGCAGCTCCTGAATGGCGCGACGCATTGGCCTGGCACCCTGTTCAGCGTTGTAGCCCTTCTCGATGAGTAGCTCTTTAGCTTTAGCTTGAACTTTGAGCGTAATACCCTGCTCAGCAGCGCGTTTAATGACGGCTTCAAGTTGAATGTCGAGAATAGATTTGATGTCGACTTGGTCGAGCGCCTTAAAGACCACAACTTGGTCGACGCGGTTGAGGAATTCAGGGCGGAAATGCTTCTTGAGTTGCTCGGTAACACGTTCGCGCATAGCTTCATGGCTAGCTTTAAGCTCATCTTGTTGCTTAGGAGTGTGCGTATGGAAGCCGAGTCGAGCTTCTTTAAACATCTCGCTAGCACCAACGTTGCTGGTCATGATAATTACCGTATTGCGGAAGTCAACTTTGCGGCCTTTGGCGTCACTGAGCTGGCCGTCCTCTAGAATTTGTAGCAGCATGTTAAAGACGTCAGGATGGGCTTTCTCGATCTCATCAAAGAGGATGAGGCTGTATGGTTTGCGGCGAACTTGTTCGGTGAGTTGCCCACCATCTTCATAGCCGACGTATCCGGCTGGGGCACCAACCAGACGAGCAACGTTATGTTTCTCCATAAACTCGCTCATATCAACCTTGATGATGGAATCGCGGCTACCAAAGAGCTCTTCAGCGAGTATGCGAGCCAGCTCGGTTTTACCAACACCAGTTGGGCCCATGAACATAAACGAGCCAATCGGTCGTTTTTGGTCAGCGATACCGGTGCGACTGCGGCGGATGGCGCTGGCGATGGCACCTATGGCTTCATCTTGGCCAATGATGCGTTTCTTCATATTAGCTTCAAGCTTCTTGAGGTTGGTTGCTTCGGCCTTGACCAGTCTAGTTGCCGGAATGCCGGTCATCATACCAACCATCTGGGCGATGGCTTCGGAGTCGATAACCTGAACAGCAGCCTTAGCCGTGTCTTTGGCGCGTTGGGCTGAGAGTTTTTGCTCAATCTGGCTAGCTTTGGTCTTGAGTTTAGCGGCATGTTCAAAGTCTTGTTCGTCAACAGCAGCTTCAATCTCTTCGTGAATGGCAGCCAATTGTTTTGACAGGCCGGTTCGTACTTTGTTAACCCCGGCCACTTTCATGCGCTTGGGGCTGGCAGCTTCATCGATAAGATCAATGGCTTTATCGGGCAAGAAGCGATCACTAATGTAGCGAGCACTGAGTTTTGCAGCAGCAACCAGGGCTTCATCCTGGATATGCACTTTGTGGAATTCTTCATAATGAGGCTTGAGCCCACGGAGTACTTCAATAGTTTCTTCGACGGTAGCCTCCGGAACCTGAACGGACTGGAAGCGGCGCTCCAGGGCAGCGTCTTTTTCTATGTGTTTGCGATACTCTTCCATAGTCGTAGCACCAATCACCTGCATCTCACCACGACTTAATGGTGGCTTAAGGATGTTAGCAGCATCAATGGCACCTTCAGCGGCACCGGCGCCCACAATAGTGTGGAGCTCATCGATAAACAGAATCACATCCTTATTATTAGTA
>CAYPFI010000098.1:0-3107 GCA_964410005.1 uncultured Candidatus Saccharibacteria bacterium
GAACCCTAATCTTCTTAAAATTTTTACCGCTTAAACTAGGAATGTTGAGATCTTGCCATTGGTATTCTGTATCCTTCAGTTGCCCTGGCGACATAACAATCTGCCGATAGCTATCATCTTTTGTCTTTAGTACACCCGTTCCAATCCAAAACTTCATAACGGAGTCTTTGGTCGAACCTACAGCCAGTTTATGAGAATTGGGTGTTGAAAAGACTTGGATTTTGTCAGGGGTATTGTAGTATGGCCGGCGTTTGGTGACTGCACCAAAACCATCATGCATAAGCTGTACTTCTTTTTGCCAGTTAGGGTTGGCTCGCTGCTCCTCAGTGGTTTTAACATTGAGACTTAGTGTAGCCGATAGACTCTCACTAATCTCAGGAAGGGCGTCTTTGATCTTGCCCATCTGTTCGTGCCAGTCCTTCTTGAACTCATCAATACTCTCATACTGATCGCCTACGCGATTGTAGGTCATATTAAGGTTCTCGGGCTGGTATGGTTTAAGGAACTCCAAGAGCTTCTTAAATGAGTCCTGGTAAGCCTGTGTGTCTTCTGCAGGCACATTGTTCATAAAGGGTACGATTACATCATCAGAGAAAAAATCGAACCATACCCCTGGCTCGTAAATAGCACATATCGGCTTCATCCAGTTCGTGTAATACATCATGGTAAACAGTTCAGCCCAATCTACTTCGGGAGTTTCTTCTAATCGCCACAGCTTATAACCACCGAATACTATTGTAGTTTGGAGGGGGCGATTTTCTTTAACACAGATAGTGACTGCTGACAGAATATTTTGAGCATGTTCGTCAGATACTGAATACTTGCGGAAATTCTTGGACATGGTCAGCTTATAAATAGTATCGATGAGCTCCTCTTGTGTGGCTGGCTTCCTTATCTCTGCGGGTCGCTTTAGCTCATCTAGTTTGGATTGTAGGTATTCCCGTGGTTGCATGTTAAGTCCTTTTGGAGATGCGAGGCAGCCATTACCCTGCCGTAACTAGCCTTGCGGACTAGTACCTATTCTCGGTCATCGCATCGAGATAATTGTATCATGCTGGTTGGTGAGCCTTGCTCTGATATTGACCAAATAGATTGTAAATATTGGAAAAATATAGTATTATGTAGCCCTCTGAGCAGAGAGGTTGTTACCCAACCGAAACACCATATCCGACGGTCTAAGAAACCTAGGAGACTGGAGTACTCATGTACCTTTCACTCGATACATTCCGAAAGTTGGCCAGCGAACCTGGCCGGCTGTTTGTTCGCTACGAAGTCAGTCAAGTGCCCGTGTACAGGGGCGATCGTGGCCCGGTGGTGACGATTCACATCTTCATCTTCCATGAGGAGAAGTTCTACGAGTTCCGTTACGCCAAGAGCCACGAAGCTGATCCCAAGATGTGGTTCGAGACACTCTCGGACGAAGCCGTCTCGACCCTCCTCGAGACTTGGTCGCAGCACCACGGCTGGACTGAGGCTGTCTCCGAGGCTGCCGTGGCGGAGCACAAGGGTCAAGGTCGCCACCGCAGTGGTTATCACGAAATCCCTGAAACAAGCTGGCTCATCGCTGCCCACGTGATGCGGATGCGTGATTTCTATGACCTGCTGATGCGTGAAAACAACTGCGGCCTCGATGACGTGCCTCGAGATCTCCAGTTCGTTCTCCTGCGTCGTCTCAGCGGCCTGGTGAATCAGAAGTTCGCCGAACGCATTCGCGTCGGCGGCATCTCGTAATCCCCGACCTCTCTGCTCAGAGGTCAACCTTAGATTTTATGCCTATATTGACCAAACAGAGAACTTATGAGATTATAACAAACAACTTCTGAACAAGAGTACCTTGACCGTCCCGAAAGGACAGACCCTTGCAGCCCTCGCTCAATTTTGATCCGTGCAGCCTTCCTCGGCTGCTTGACCTCGAGGAGATCCTCGTTGGTCGCAACACCCTGGCCGACCGCACGTACTGGCCGACCGATGTGGTCGCCGCTGTGTACACGCGCGCCACCGAGATCTCGACGGTTCTCGGTGGTACCGAGCTGTCGCAGGTGACTCACGATCAGCTCAGCGATCTGGATCGGGATGCCCTGTGGCAGATCTGGTCCTTGCTGCCCTGCCCGTGGTGCGGCCGCCATGACTCGCATGACAACCTGCGGGCCCTGACCTCGGCTGAGCTGGACACCTTGCCTTGCGGGCAAGACAAGAACGCCTTCCACCTGGCGATGGCCTGTCCGTTGCGCGCATCGGAAGAGAACTTCGAGGCGGCCTTGGCCCAGTGGCAGATCGCTCGTCGCAACGAGTGGCACAACACCTACTACCCGATCGACGCCGCCACGATGCACCTCGCTCCCTATCACAACATGGGCCATCACCGAGAGCGAGTCGATGCCACCATCGGCGGCTTCTCGGCTCTCTTCCCTGCCCCAGAGCACCAGTTCGTCTTGTGCCTCGGCATCGACCAGGGTCGGCTCAACGGTCGTGCCATGGAGCTGCTGGCGAGCGGGCTGGTGCCGGAGGCCGTCGAGGGCTTGCTGGAGTCGCTTCGCGAGGAGCTGGGCAAGAGGGCGGAGTTGCCGCCACCGTCCTGATCAGGCTCAGAAGTCGATTTATAGCCCCGTCTAACCCCGGCCCACCGCATGGTGACCCCCGCTGAGGTTCTGGCGGGGTGTTACCTTTTATGAACTACGCTGTCTACTTTTCTTTGTTGGAGTAATAAACCTTATCAAATGGGAACACGTCGGCCAGCCACTGCTCGAGTGCTGCTTGAAGCTTCTTATAATAGTCTTTTTCGTAAGCGTCGGTCGTGACCCACCAACTGGCATCAATATCGTAGTCGATGAGCTCTTGCGATAATGTAGTACGAACCCCCATTGGGTATAGATAGAAACATCCGATATAGTTCTCATCCTTATCATAAATAACATAAGCAAATGATTCATTGTCGCGGAACTCTCGTTCGTGCCAGGCAAGATCTAGAAGATCAAATTCTTCGGTGACGGCCTCCTGTGGCCAGCTGCCACCTCGAGTCTTATGAATAAGTTCGATGCTGGAGTTTACGCCCTCCATATCGGCTAATAAATCCTTGCGCGTAAGAGGTTTGGCGATAATATCTTCGT
>CAYPFI010000099.1:0-2957 GCA_964410005.1 uncultured Candidatus Saccharibacteria bacterium
GATTGCCTTAGAGGAGGGGAGAGATGCCGAGCGTAACCTGAGTATTGTCCTGACCGCACCAGACGGCGCCACACCGCTTATGGCTATGAACTCGAACCAAACGGCGCTGGCCGCTGAACTGCTTGCTAGGGGGCTCGTACGCAGCTCACAGCGGGTTATTAGCGCCATCCCTGAGGCTAATCGCAGTGCTCAGGATAACTTGATACTGGCCAAGAGCTTTATTAAGCAGGGCGATGATCGAGGTGCCAGGGTTGCTCTTGAGGCGTCATTGAAGCAGGATGTAACGAACCTCGAGGCTTATAAGCTTTATAGAATCACCCTGCAACAGCTTGGTGAAGATACGGATCAGGTTCAGCAGAAGATTGAGCAGTTAGAAACAGGCAAGATTTAGGTTATAAATGTGAATGCCCCGCCGTCTGCGGGAAGTGTTTCTCCTTTCGGATAAACATTCACACAGATCTGACGGGGCTCAGATCTTGACGACGTCCTGGGTCAGGCGTCGACCGGCAGCTGGATGCTGTCGAGGAAGGCGTCGGCTTCGGAGGGCCAGCCCTTGTTGTCGGAAACGACCTTCACGACGATGAGGTTCTCACCGTCGCTGAGGGGCATCTCGATGAGCCGACCACCTTCGTTGGTGGTTGAGCAGATGCCGGCCTTCGGGTCGCGCGTGGTACTGGACTTGCAGTCCCAGTCCTCGTAGTGCGACACGAACTGCTGCTCCAGCTTCACCGAGTCCGGGTAGACGGACACGGAGTACTGGATGGTGCCGCCCGGAACGTACACCTCCGTGAAGTACACGGTGTGCTCCGGGAAGCCTTCCATGGCCGTCTGGGTGCGGGCGTAGACCTTCTTCTCGGTCTCGTCCACCGGGTACTCGGCGTGGAAGCTGTCGTCCGGGGCCACGAACGACGTGTTGGTCACCATCGAGATGTACTCGGTGGTGGTCGGGGTGGCGTTGTCGCTGCCTCCGGAGCAGCTGACCAGGGTCGGGATCGCCAGGATGGCGATCAGGATGAACAGGGGCAGGGTACGGATGCGGCTCATGCCACAGCCTCCTTGGTTGTTGGAACCGCTACATAATAACAAATTAATGCGTATTTGTCAAGAATTCTTATGCTTTGTGACGTGGTAGAATAAGGGCATGCAACTGATAGAAATCACTGATCAGACAATCTGGGACGACTTTGTAAGTACGAGTCCTTTTGGTCATCCGTTACAGCTTTGGGCCTGGGGCGAGGTTAAGAAGAAAAATGGTTGGACGCCACTTCGCCTTGGTGTGCAGGTAGGGGATCGTCTTGAGGTGGCAGTTCAAATCCTCCTTTGGAACATTCCCAAAACTTCTTATAAATTGGCCTATGTGCCACGCGGGCCGGTTATTGATCCATTGAGCTCAGAGCTACCAGATTTACTAAAAGCGATTGCCGATACCGTTAAAGCTCAGGGCGCCATACAGCTTAAGATCGAACCGGCCTGGAAGAATGTGAAGCTTGGTACGGACTGGAAACAATCTAAGGATAATGTGTTGCTGGCCGAGACTTATGCGATCGATCTAAAACAAGATGAAGAAGTGCTGCTCGGTAATATCCAGAGCAAGGCCCGTCAGTATATCCGTAAAGCTGATCGTGAAGGTGTGAAGATCCGCCGGGTCATCGACTCGAGTGAGCTATCAAAAGTCATGGCAGTTTATACTGACACGGCTGCCCGAGCCAAGTTTGCGTTGCATAGCGAAGCGTACTATCGGGCTTTATTGGAGAAGGGTGGCAAGCATAACTACCTCTTACTAGCTGAAAAAGATGGCCAGGCAGTAGCTTTTGTTTGGATACTAGCCGCTGGCTCGACGGCTTTTGAGTTGTATGGCGGGATGACTCGCGAAGGTGCTAAGTTGCACGCTAACTATGCGCTTAAAGCTCATGCCATACAGCAGATGAAGGCTGAGGGCTTTGCGATTTATGATTTTAATGGTCGCCTCAATGATGGCGTGAGCCACTTTAAGAGTCTGTGGGGTGCTGAGGAAACAGATTGGATCGGATCGTATAACCTGCCGCTCAAGAGTCTCCATTACAAAGCTTGGCAGGCCGCATGGCCTATTGGGAAGAAACTTAGTAAGATTGGAAGAAAAAAATGAGATTAGCCACCGAAGAAGAGATTAACAGATGGGATGAACTGGTTGTAGCTAATCCTGATGGCGGAAATACATTACAGTGTGCGGCTTTTGCCGAGGTTAAAAAGGCTGCCAGTTGGACCCCAACCTATGTGATCCACGAGCTTGATAGCGGTGATGTGGCTGTTTTATATCTAGAAAAAAAGATTATGGGCCTGGGTAAACTTTGGTATGCACCTAAAGGGCCAGGTGTGGCGAACATGAATCAGTTGCAAGCCGTTACTCGAGATCTCAAAGAGCATGCCAAGGGAGTGTTCGCTGTAAAGGTCGAACCTGATTTGCTCGAGGTACGGTCGGCCGATGTTGAGAGCTTTGGCCTGGTTAAAGTTCGCAATATCCAATACAACTGGGCGACGGTTTTAGTTGATCTGGCACCAAGCGAGGAAGAGATTATCAACTCGTTCCGCCAAAAGACTCGATATAACATTCGCTTGGCCGAGCGTAAGGGTGTAACCGTCGAAGCGGTTGAAGCTACTGACGATAACCTGGCGACCATGTACGGCTTGATGGAAGTTACCGCTAAGCGAGCCGGTGTGTTTCTTCGAGATAGAGCCTATTTTTATGACTTCTGGCGGGGTCATGCCGAGGCTAGTTGTGGTCAATTATTCTTTGCTCGCTATGAAGGCACGATTGTGGCTGGAGCGTTTATTACCCACCTGGGCGGCAAGGGACTCTACAAAGATGGCGGTAGCGGCCGTGAGCACGCCAATGTCCAGGCTCCATATGCGCTGCAATGGGGGATTATGAAGTGGCTTAAAGAACACGGTGTGACCGAATACGATCTGCACGGTACACC
>CAYPFI010000100.1:0-2947 GCA_964410005.1 uncultured Candidatus Saccharibacteria bacterium
AATAAAGAGGCTTTTGATCAGCGTTTCCCCGCCGACTTCATCACTGAGGGGCTAGATCAGACACGTCTGTGGTTCTATGTGCAGCATGTAGTTAATACCATCCTGTTTGGCAAGCCAGCCTACAAGAACGTCATCGTCAACGGTATGATCATGGCTGCCGACGGTCAGAAGCTTTCTAAGCGCCTCAAGAACTATCCACCAGTGGAAGAGGTCTTTGCACAAGAGGGCGCTGACACACTCCGTCTTTACTTGCTCAGTCAACATACCGTTGTCGAAACCGGTGAGTACATGCGCTTTAATCGTGATGCCATGAAGGATATCAATCGAAATGTACTGGGTACACTCATGAATTCCCTGCGCTTCTTTAAGATGTATGCCGATATTGATGATTGGAAGCCAGGCAACCCTGGCAAGCGACCCGAAAGTAGTAGTGTTCTCGATCAGTGGATGTTGGCTCGTCTCGACCAAACCATTGCTGAAGTAACTAAGCAAGCTGATGACTACAAATTGGCTCACAGTGTGCATCCAATCTTTGAGCTGATCGAGGATATGAGTAACTGGTATATTCGTCGGTCGCGTCGACGATTCTGGAAGAGTGAGGATGATGGCGATAAGCAACAGGCCTATGAGGTGTTGTGGTATGCGCTGACGACCATTTGTCAGCTCTTGGCACCATTTGCCCCTTTCATAACTGACTATATCTGGCGCGAGCTAGGCAATGAGTCATCAGTTCACCTAAGTGATTGGCCAGAAGCTGAAGCCATCGAGGCCGATGTCATCGTCAATATGACTGCCACTCGCGAGATCATTACCGAAGCCCTGGCTCAACGTGCTACGGCCAAACTCAAAGTTCGTCAGCCATTAGCCAGCCTGACCATTCCAGAGCTTCCTCAGGAATTCCACGAGATTGTGGCTGATGAAGTGAACGTCAAAGCAATTGTTAGCGGGGATGAAATCAGCCTCAATACCGAAGTAAGTCCTGAGCTTAAGCGTGAAGGTCTAATGCGCGATGTCATCCGTGCTGTGCAGAACGCTCGTAAAGAAGCCGACTTACAGGTAGATGATCGAATAACTCTCAGTCTCCAGACCGATGACCAAGAGCTGCAGCAGGCCATTGAAGAACATATCGAGGTAATCAAAACTGAAACACTTGCTGTTGAGATGGCAAATGTTGCGGCCGACCCAGTTGAAACTAAAGTTGCTGGGGTCATTCTCCGAATTTCTCTTCAAACGCACACCGACTAGATCAGGAAATCTCACAGCCTGGGTTTGTGATTGGTATATAATCAAGACATGACAACTAATGGCGAAACTACACCAGGGGCAGAAGACACTGTCGAATCAGAGCCCAACCTTCTTGATGTCCAGGCTCATGATGACGATAGCGCCGAAGTTTTGAACGAAAAACTCAAACTGCTTAATCGTTTAAAAGATGATGTCGCAGCTGCCATTAATTCATTTGGGAACCCCGATACAGCGCGTGAGAAGTTACTTGAATCCACTAAGCGTTACGCGAAACAGCTGCATATGGATTTTGATGACACATCATCGCTCGGTATTCTAGCTGATATGCCTGAGGCTATTGCCGATTATGAGCATGACGTTATTGAACTACTAGCTAAGAAACAACAAGCGAACTAAAACGAAATCTTTTTGTGACGGACGGCTACACTCTGAACAAGGCCGATGGCACCAAGCGCAACAATCAGGCTGGTACCGCCATAACTCATAAAGGGTAGAGGAATACCGGTAACCGGCATAATGCTCATATTCATGCCGACATTGACCATAATATGGAAAATGAAGAGCGTAGCGACGCCCACACAGATAAACATCCCAAAACGATCCCGAGAGCGATGAGCCACGACTATCATACGAATTATAAGTAGTGTAAAGAGCATCAAGACAAGCAATGCGCCAACAAAGCCAAGTTTCTCGGCCATGACCGCAAAGATGAAGTCGGTGTGCTGGCTTGGCAGGAAGTTGAGCTGACTTTGCGAACCGGAGGCCAGACCGCGTCCAAACATTTGGCCACTGCCGACAGCAATCGAGGCCTGGACGACATTGAAGCCGCGACCAAGGGGGTCGGCTGCCGGATTGATAAAGGTTGTGAGGCGGTCGCGCTGGTAGGGCTGCAAGAATTGTAGGCCAACAGGCACGAGCAGTAATCCAGCAACTACGAGTGCCAGCACGTAGCCCTTCGGCACCGGGCTGACGATGATCATCATGAACCATATTGCGAGCAATACGAGGGCAGTTCCTAGATCGGGTTGGGCGAGAACCAAGAAGACGGGTGCGGCGGTTAGGGCAATGCTTTGCAAGAGATACTTGGGCTGCTCGAGGCGATCGTAGTTTTGGCTGAGAAGTTTGGCAAGTACCAGTATGAGGACGACTTTAACCATTTCTGATGGCTGGAACTGAAAGAATCCTAGGTTGATCCAGCGCGTGGCACCGAGGGCTGTCTGACCTGCGACATCGACGACAACAAGCAGGAGGATACTCAGCCCGTAAGCAATACCCGTAAGGCGCATCCAGAGTCGGTAATCGATGATGGTCACGGCGGCGAGACCTGCCAGCCCTAGAATGGCAAAGATAAGCTGGTTGCGGGCGTCTACATCCGTTGTTACACCAGCCGCTTTTACGGTCGTCGCATAAAGCACCATAACGCCGATGCCTGTCAGAAGAAGGGTAGCGATGAGCAAGGGCTTATCCATATTGCGAAGCATGCGTCTAAACATAGTCTTATTATAACAAGCCCCAAGGCTTTACAGATACACAGCAGATATGCTACAATTTTCAGGTTATTAAAAGAAACTCTATGCAAGCAGTAATTACCACCGGCGGAAAACAATATATCGTTACCAAAGACCAAACACTCCTCGTTGAGTTAGTTGGTGATGTCAAAAACCTCGAATTTGACGCTCTTATGACCATTGATGGCGATAAG
>CAYPFI010000101.1:0-2860 GCA_964410005.1 uncultured Candidatus Saccharibacteria bacterium
TGCGCAAGCCAAAATACGATTGCCGATTGCATCCCAGCATTTATGTTCTCGAGAAGTTTCGACTCCACAAAATCATTAAGCCTGCTTCGTCCGTGAACCTGCGCCCATTCGGCGTGAATTTTGAAGAGTGGGTCATCACTGCACCACCGGTAGAACGTGGCTCGCGCAAGTTTTAACTTTAAGCATGCTCGCGTGATTGAGGGATGCTCCTCAAGCTCTTTAAGTAGGCGGTCCTTATCCTTCGCCTTACTCCTGGCCATCTACTTTAACTCGTTTCTCGCCAGTAAGCTTTTCCCATCGCGCCAGTGCAACCTCGGCGTAGGTTGCACTTTTCTCCATGATGTAGCAACGACGTTTTAGTTTGACGGCTGCAATGAGGGTGCTTCCGCTGCCGCAGAACGGCTCTACAAGCAGGTCGCCGCGCTTAGTGAGGACTTTAATGTAGGGGATGAGAATCTCGACTGGCTTAGTTCCGAAGATTACGCCCTGGCCAGAGTGCTTGGCATCATCAGCATTAAAGGTTATATGGTCCGTTGGCTGGATTCGTTTGCCTTTATCGTAGCCTTCCCATTGAGGTTTACCTACTGTAGCATAGAGCGCTGTCTCGTACTCTTCCTGTAGTCGCGCTTCTTCAGGATCGTTATTGTATGCTACCGTACCACCTGCGCCAACCATGGCGATATCGTATTTCGAGAAGAACTTATACTTAGCTGCAAATCCTTGGTGTCGCGTCGGCAAGTGCCAAATTAGCATATTGCGTACCCGCCAGTGGGCTTCCATCTCCTCCCATATTTCGCGTACGTTCTGCCACGCCTCATAGACAATAATCGAGAAGTCGGGTTTAGCGATCTTAGCAATGTTCCCCATCCAGAGCTGGGTAAAGTCTTCTGGTAGCTCCTCGGTCTCCAGGTAGCGACGATTGCGCTTGGCACCAAATCCAGTTACCGGCTCGCCGTGTCTGATCCCCCCTTTCATGTATGATAATCTGAACGGAGGGTCAGTAAGGCACATGTCTGCCTGCTCGCCGTTCATGAGCTTGAGTATATCCGTCTCTACGGTCGAGTCGCCGACCATGAGCCGAGAATCGCCTAATTGGTAGATGTCGCCCTTGGCTGCCTCAATTGTATCGATATTGAGTTTCTTAAGCTCGCGGGTAAGATCAAAGTTATCGGGCTCGTCGACATCTACATCAAAGATCGTGTCGATCTCTTCGCTTGTAAAGCCGACATCCTCAAGCATAGTCTCGTCGAACTGAGCCAGTAGCTCTAGGTCGAAAGAGCCTTGATTTTTGTTAAGGCGCAGTGCAAGCTCGCGCGCCTTTGCCTCGTCCTTGATGTCCACGTAGACGCAGGGTACAGTCGTGTACCCGAGTTGTTTGGCTACGCTGAGACGGAAGTTGCCACCGAGTACTGTGTGATCGTGGTTGACCACCAAAGGCTCTACAAGCTCATAACGCTCTAGACTGGTCGTCAGGTCGCTCGTAGCCTTATCTGACCAGCGACGAGGGTTATGGGGTAGCTCTTTTAGCTCACCGACTGGTACGTGGACAATGATTAATTTGTTTGATGTGGACTGGTTCATGGATTAATCCTCCATTACGTTGATTTAACGCACTTTTGGGAGTGATTAAGGTAATAAAAAACACCTGTTATCACCAGAAAGTTAAACCCGACCCTAAGTCGGTGCTTAACGATGCCTTTTAAGTGATACAGGTGGTTGCTGCCATTTGGCTATTTCGGGTTCTTACCAATAGAACCTTCTTCGTTTTTGACTTTATTCAAAAGTACACACTTATTTTAGTACTTGTTAAAATGCGTTGCAAGCATAAGCAGCTTATTCTTGGATGAATTAATGAGCTGCTTTTTGTAGTGTTAACCCTAATGCTACTAAAAGTAATATGACTCCCGATGTGAGCGCAGCAACTTGAAGCCAGAGTGCGATTTGGTTTGATTTTGCACCCTTTTGAGACCAAGCTTTATGTACTGATGTCTCTAATGCCTCTGGAGTATTGATCTCTCTGCTGGATATTTTCCTCGTAATGTCTATAGCACGATCTCGCCAGCCAACAAAGAAATAGTAGTCCATAATAATCTGAGTGATCCCTAGCAGGAGTGATATCCCTAGTAATCCCCAGCTAATAAATATGGTGTTTGCGCAGACTCGTGACAACTGCTTGAGCAAGGCCTCGTTTGAAATGCTGGCTGCCGATAATCCAATAAGGGCAGCAGCGACTGCGTTAAGTTGAGTTGAAAGAAGGCGAGAGGTTTCGTTCGCATGGCCCTCTGCTAGCTCTGCCGACGATTGATAGCGCAACTGTTCCTGATTAAGGTGTTCGTGGTAATCGTCCATTACTTGCTCGGTGTTGGCGGATTTGGTTTCGGCTGCCTATAAGTTATTGGCGCAGGAACATCGCTAATCGAGTTTTCTTTGGGTCCTGGGCTAGGATGCCGAATTGGGCGGACAGGATTTGACTTGGGCTTGTTCATATTACGACCTTACCTTATTACGCAATATGCGTTAGTAGTCGAATCGCTCTTGTATCTGTTATTCTGCCATTGTAGGGCCTGTAGGTTGCCTAGGTTATCGCCACCACCCCTAGCAACCGGAGTGATGTGGTCAATTTCCCAGCCGGTACCACCTTCGTCGGTTTTGCCATGATTCTTCCATTCGATTAAGGCTCCACATGCATCTTTTCTGACGAAGTTAGCATCATAACCTTGCACCATACGAGCTGAATTCCAAACGGCGAGCTTTGTTGCCTCACTAAACCCTAGCCCTACTCGATCTGTTCCATGTGTTCGCATTACGCCACCCTCACGATCTGTAGTGCTGGTGAGTTATAATATTTATGTCGGGACAT
>CAYPFI010000102.1:0-2854 GCA_964410005.1 uncultured Candidatus Saccharibacteria bacterium
TCTCGAATCTGATCATAATCTTCCCACTGCGAGAAACTGCCTGATAGATCTTCTCCCAAGATGAGCACTAAGTCATCGCCTTTAAGCTCTTTTAAGGTTTCTAGGATGTAGTGAGCATAGTCAGTAGTTTTGGGCTCATAGCTCATAAAACCTGAATCTTTAATGAGCTCGAGCCGTGTATCATAATCAAGCAGCTCAAGCTTGGGCTTATATGGATTCTCCGGTTGCACCACGAAGCAGACATCACTAAGGCCAATATCTTTAACAGCAGCCTCGGCCAGCATTACATGCCCGTTATGAAGTGGGTTAAATGACCCAAATAGTAAACCCGTCTTTTTCATACTCATAAGTGTAGCAGTTAACTGATAGCTGGTATACGATGCTCAACAGTTGTGATACGGATTTCGTGATCATCAAGTTCTCTGCGATGGATCTTCTGAATGGTCCAGCCCTCTAACAGTGCGCTGGCTCTTTCTGTTTGTTCGTCAAACCTGATATCTATGTGTTTTTCGAGGCCGTGCATGAAGGCTTTGATATTTACCATTTCGGTTTCATTGGTGTCGAGTCGTTTCTCGATCTCATCAAGCCTATGCTTGATAGGATCAAGCTCGGTTTTTAGAATTATCCGTATTGCGTCTAGTAGTTCTTTATTCATACTCTTAGTATAACCATCAAATATTAAGAAAATCTTAAATTTATGAACTATTTTCAAAAATCTGTTGTAAAAACGGCGAACGCCCCACCAGGCGGCAGGGGCTCGCACGGTAGGGCGGCTAGTTGAGGTGAGCGACAAGGTGGTTGGCGATGCGTAGCTGGATCCCTTGAGGCGAGCAGCTCACGTCGTAGAATCTCAGGAACGGGGCTTGCCGTCCAAAGTTCTTTTGAAGCATTTCCTCAAAGAACTGCTCCTCCTCCTTGGTGTGGGGCAAGTCACCTTCGGACAGTGGAAGGCTGATCTTGTATGAACGCTTCCAGTGGAGAAATGCGTAGTGTGCGACCATGGCGGTGGCGACAGAGAGTTCGCAGCGACGGCGAAAATCGATGTTCATCGGTCGCTCCGCCAGACTTGCCGGTCCTTGTAGACTTCCCGGAAGGGGAAGGTGATGACCCAGATGAATCCGCAGAGGAGCGCCACGCCCACAGGCACGGAGCAGAACAGAGCGATTGCATATGCGATGTCGCCAATGGTGAGATCGGCCGGACTGCTAGCGGCTACGAGGAACATGTTCACCTCCTTGTCGGGGTGTCGGATGAGTAGATTACATCACATTGCGGTATAATAGGCAATATGGAAGTCAACGATAAACTTAAGGAAAAGTTAAAAACTCTCCCTCAGGAACCTGGTGTGTATTTTCACAAGGATGCCAAGGGTAAGATTATTTATATTGGTAAAGCGGCAAATCTGAAGAATCGCGTGAGTTCATATTTTCAGACGCGTAAAGATCGTGATCCAAAGACGTTGGTCCTGCTGCAGAATATAGTTATGACCGATTGGATTACTGTCGACAGTGAAGTTGAGGCGTTGTTTCTGGAGAGCGAGTTTATTAAACGTTACATGCCCAAGTTCAATATCGATTTACGTGATGATAAGCATTGGCTGTACGCGCGCCTCAGTAAGGACGTCTTTCCGGTGCTGAGCTATGTGCGCCGCCCATTGGATGATGGCGCCAGCTATTATGGGCCGTTTAGCGATGGCTACAGTGTGCGCCAGGCTCTTAAGATTCTACGCAAGGCCTTCCCGTATGTAGCGCACGCCAAACTACCAAATCGTGGTTGCCTGCAGTTCCATCTGGGGTTGTGTCCTGGCCCTGAAGAAAATGCGATTACGCCGCAGGAGTATGCTAAAACTATTCGTCAGCTCAAATTGTACTTGAGTGGGGAGCATACCAAGTTGGTAGACCAGGTTAAAAAAGATATGGAGCGGGCAGCTAAAAAGAAAGAATTCGAAGAGGCTGGACGGCTGCGCGATAAACTCCAGCTCCTACTCAGCTTTAAAAAGCAGATGATTTTTGGCGAGAAAGAAGCTTTTGATCTGCGCAATGACCAGGCACTGGTCGGTCTGGCTGATCGTTTAGATCTTAAAGGGCTGCCGCGCCGCATTGAGGCTTATGATATCTCGCATATGCAGGGTAGTGATAACGTGGCCAGTATGGTGGTATTCACTGATGGCGTACCCAACAAGGACGAGTATCGTCGCTTTAAAATGCAGCTCAAGGGTAATGACGATTTTGGTCATATGCGCGAGGTGATGCGTCGTCGTTTTAGTACTAAGAATTTAACAGCCTGGCCCAAGCCCGATTTGCTGTTGATTGATGGCGGGAAGGGGCAGCTTGGGGCGGCTCTGGGCGTGCTTGATGAGCTTGGTATCAGTATTCCAGCTTTTGGTCTAGCCAAGAGAGAAGAAGAGATTATTCGTCGTACCAAGGATTTGCCGAAGGATACCCCAAAGGATGTACGAGGACACTACGAAGACGAGGCTTGGGTAACCAGTAATGTAGACTTTCATGTAATCTTATTGCCGCCAACATCACACGTCCTCCAGCTCTTGCAGCGGGTCCGTGACGAAGCTCATCGTTTTGCGGTTACCTATCACAGTCTGCTCCGTGGTAAGCGTGCCACTAAGTCCATCCTCGATGATGCGCCCGGTATTGGTCCGGCCACCCACAAAAAACTCATCAAGGCCTTTGGCTCGGGCCGTGGCGTGCAGCAGGCTAGTCTTGAGGAGCTCAGTGCCTGTATTGGTGCCGCTAAAGCCAAGGTCCTACGTGGCTATCTCGATGCAAATATGCTAAAATAGGTAGCAAAATGAGTACCGTAATTAAAAGCTTTATTTTGCGTTGGCTGGTCAACTTCC
>CAYPFI010000103.1:0-2836 GCA_964410005.1 uncultured Candidatus Saccharibacteria bacterium
TTTAACCCGATGGAAGTCTTTGATGAAAACCTTAAGAACCACATTTCCTCAGAAATCGTCGGCGTGCTCAAGCGTATGTTCGTCGATTCTTGGGGTCCTCGTCTAGAGTACATCCTCCGCTACACCATCCTGGCCCTCCTCGACACCCCAGACAGCACCATGCTCGGCATTACCCGCATGCTTACCGAGAAGAGCTATCGCAAGAAGGTGATTGCCAACATTAAGGATCCTGTGGTCCGGAACTTCTGGATCTCAGAGTTTGCTAGCTGGAACGAAAAGTTTGCCTCAGAAGCCGTCGCACCAGTTCTTAATAAGGTTGGTGCCTTCGTAGCCAACCCGCTCGTTCGTAACATTATTGGTCAGCCGCAGAGCGCCTTTAATATCCGTCAGCTTATGGATGAAGGCAAGATTCTCGTCGTCAACCTTAGTCGCGGGCAGGTGGGGGAAGATAACGCTGCCATTCTAGGCGCCCTCCTGGTTACCAAGATTCAGCTGGCCGCCATGAGCCGCGCCGACATCCCGGAAGATGATCGTCGCCCCTTCTATCTCTATGTGGATGAGTTCCAGAACTTTGCCACCGACTCCTTTGCCGTCATCCTTTCTGAAGCTCGTAAGTATGGTCTTAACCTTACCGTGGCTAACCAGTACATCTCGCAGATGCCGGAAACCGTGCGTGACGCCGTCTTTGGTAACGTTGGTACCATGGTGAGCTTCCGTGTTGGCCCTGGTGACTCTCAGATTGTCGGCCCATACTTTGCGCCAGCCTTTGAGCCTCAAGACATTACCACGCTTAATAACCAGCATATCTTTGTAAGTATGATCATTGATGGCCAGAAGTCGATCCCGTACTCGGCAACCACCCTCATGCTACCCACACCCGAACACGATCAGTCTGCTAAGCTCATTGAGCTATCACGTGAGCACTACGCCGGCGACAGAGCCAGCGTAGAAGAGGAGATACGTCGCTGGGCTGGAGATGAGCTCTATGGCGATGGTAAAGTAGCTGTACCCGTAGGCAATAACCACCCCTCTCCCCAGGTAGCTAATCAGAAGCTTAAGGATGAACAAAAACCGAACATTCTTACTGACCTCAAGAATCCCGATCATAAAACAGATAAGCCCCGTGACGATCGTCCCCCCCGCCAGGAACCACGTCAGGATAAGCCACGTGAAGCTAAAGCTGAAGCGTTTGAGCCAAATGAAAAACCAGCCAATGATGATCAGGTATTAGATGTAGAAACCGACATCTTAACGCATCAGGTAGACCCAGGCTTGCTCGAAGCCGGTCAAGAAGTTAGCTTCCGTAAATAGTCTCTAAACTAATACCGAACATACCCGAACAAAGGTTGGGGTAGCTATGCGTGCTGAAATAGTGATTTTAGACAGAAAGTAGTGAGGAAGTTGAGGTGGTAGAGCGGAGTGATACGCACGAAATAAATATGATGGGCTGATGAAACAGCGGGGAAGAGTATTGTTGAGCACTTCTCCGTGAATGTAGCTTACGTCGCACAATGTATATTTTGCGACATTGATGATTCTGATCGATAGTTGATTACTTATACCTTTAAATAATGCCTTTATAGAGGGATAAATCGTATGTGCACCTAAACACTTGCATGGCGCTCTATGTTGAGCAGTGTAGTGCCCTGTGTTGGGTTATTATACATTGTTATAACAATGTTAAACTTCTGCTAAGAGATACATATGTACAGGGGTGCACAAAAACCGAACATAAAGGGTAGAGGAGCCGAACAAAAACTGTTGTAAATTTATACAATGATTCTGTGAAATTTCACACCTTCCGCTCTCCTATTTCACAAAAGTTATCCACAGGCCGTGTCGCATTTTGTACTGCACCATAAATCAGTGGCTATTACCCTACCCGAACAAAAGCCTAACTCCCCTACTCTACCCGGGTGTTCGGGTTTTATTCACTACTTGTTCTATCTGTTGTACAGGTGTATACTTCCCCTATTGTTCTGCCAAGAGAGATTCGACCAAGGAGCACTTTCGTGACGAACCGCACCCTGACTTGCATCCCCACCCCCAAGCGCATCAACCCCAGGCCCAGTCTGTCGTTGTCGCTGGGGGGAATCAACAGCCACAAGAACAAGTGGCTGCAGAAGGCCATCCTGGCCCATCTCGCCATCGAGAAGAAGGGCAAGAAGGGTCCCAAGAAGCTCACCAAGGGCGTCGTCCGGATTTACGGCCTCGATGACAACCTCGACGTCATCATCGTCGAGGTGCGCATGGCCAATGGTCTCTACAAGACCGCCGGGCGCATCCACCGCATCGTGCAGGAACTTCTCGCAGAGGAGCTGGATCTGGACCGCAAGGCTCTTCGACCCAACGTGGGGCGTGGCAAGCTCAGCCGTGCTGCTGAGGAGATCCATCGCAAGCCGGCACGGCCCTGACCATGATCAAGCTGACGGAGCTGAGTGACGGCTAGGGAGCCCTGCTGGGTATGATGGTGTGCATCTACGCGGTGTGCTATGCCTTCATGAGCCCAGCAAGAGGCACCAAGCGACGCATCGAACAACACCGTCGCTCAAGCGATCTGGAAGCCACCCAATGAGGGAGCGGCCTCCGGGTCGCTTCTTCATTTCTACTGGTAGTAGGCGCGGCCGACCACGCGAAGGTCAATATACTGACTGGGATTTTTACCATTAAGATTTTTGAGTACGAGGGCTAGATCGCTAAGTTGATCGGCGGCAGAGCGAGTGGTGTCGAATTTTATGCTATAGCCCTTGTCGGTTTTGACGTAGACCTCACTAGTGCTCTCCGGGACCTGAAAGTTTTCTATCTTAAGGCCAGTTTTGCCAGGCAGCTGATCGGC
>CAYPFI010000104.1:0-2756 GCA_964410005.1 uncultured Candidatus Saccharibacteria bacterium
GTGGTATTTATTTTAGTTGTGGAATATCATTAGAACAAGTTGTTTTTTGTTGGGCGGCGCAGCATTTTATTCCTCTTATGGTTTGTCCGTATTATAGCAGACCAACCCACCTGATATAATTGATACATGAATCCTGATCTACACAAACCTACCGACCAACTTATTACCAATCTTATCTTCCCCTTTTACCAACTAGAACGTGACATGGAGCTCCCTATTGATCTCAAACTCGAGAATGATGCCGAGCATAGCTGGTCGCTGGCCTTTGCTGCTTGCGCTCTTGCACCGACTATTGACCCAAAGTTAGATACGGGCAAGATAGCGCAATTCGCCATCGTGCACGACCTGGTCGAAGTCTACTCCGGTGATATATCCATTTATGACACCAATCAAGATTTGCATGCCAATAAAGAAGAGAACGAGCTTCAGGCCATGGGACAACTACGCAACGACTATGCGCATCTTCCTTGGATTGCTAAAACCATCGATGACTACGAACGTAAAGATACTCCCGAGGCCAACTATGTATGGGCTATGGATAAGTATGTGGCCATGTGTATGCGCCGCATGCACGCCAAGCCCTTCTTCCACAAGAAGGGGATTACTAAGGAGTTCTTTGATCACTCCATGGTGCGTGTCCGTCAAAAAGTAAGCGCTTACCCACCCGTCTACAAACTCTTTAACGACTTGTTGCTAGAGTTTGATGCCCATCCTGAGTGGTTTGCCGAGAGCACTAAATAGATGGTATTCTAATTTCATGCAATGGCAAGATATCGTACTCACTACTGGATCCCTCATTTTCGTGATCGCCCTCATACCATCCATAAAGAATAAAGTCGCTAAGCCGGCAATCAGCACCAGCCTCACGACCAGCATTGTCTTGTTCACGTTTGTAATCGTTTACTTAACGCTGTCCCTATGGTTCACCGCATTTACCACCAGCCTAAGCGGTATTGCCTGGCTTATACTCGCGATTCAGCGCTATCAGCTCGACCAAACAAACACTTCTTCCTAAAGATAAGCCTCGTCAATATAGCACCAGCGCCAAGCCTTAGCTTCGCCATAAGCCTCCATGATAGGATGGCCAGTTTCTTTATAGTGTCCGGTAGCGTGCAAGCCGATAGAGGAGTCGCAACAACCGACATGGCCGCAGGTCAGGCACATGCGCAACGCAACCGCCTTTGTCCCCTCTTCTAAACATTCTTTGCAGTAATCACCACTAGGTTTTACACCTTCGACGATTTGATCGGCATGAGCATCAGCCATTGTATTCCCCTTACGTTATGTTCGTATTATAAATGAGATGGTAGAATAACACTATGTCAGAAGCCACACAATTTGATCCAACTGAATTAGAGCGACTGCAGCAAGGTATCGCCGAAAGACGTGGCCGCCTTGTCTTAGTGCCTACCGGTGACGACGTCCCGGAGCCAACAAGCCCTCGCCAAATCGATCCTGTTTACAAAGAATTGGCTGACCAACATCTACCCGATGCTCGAGCCGCTTCAGATCCTAAAGGCGAACGAGCCGCACGCAAGGCTCGTCAAGAAGAGTCAGAGCGTATTGACGCCCAGCGACGCCAGGCACCTCCTCCACCATCGAACTAGAGCTTTTAGCGAATCGTCTCTTTAAAGCGTTTACCAGCGCGGAAGCGAGGCATGGGCATAGCTGGAATTTGGATCTCTTTACCAGTCTGAGGATTCACACCGCGGCGCGCGGCGCGCTTGCCAAGATCAAAGGTGCCAAAACCAGTAAGGTTGACCTTCTCTCCTTTAGCAACCGTCTTCTCGACAGTATGAGCAAAGGCGACCAGAACGGTCTCAACCTGGCGCTTGGTCATGTGCGTTTCAGTGCTTAAAGATTCGATTAATTTCTGCTTAGTCATAGGTTATTCCCACTCCTTTCCTCTGTTGATTTTAAGTGTAGTCCCCGCGGGTAAGACATGCAACCTTGAGCGTTATGCGGGATCTAAAACCAATCGAAGTTGTTCGATTTTAGTGGCTTTACCGTCGTTATCTACGTCGACAACTACCCCACACAGCTGGCGGCGACCTTCCATCTCAAGCTCATTACGACTTGGGAGCTGAGTCAGCCAGCGCTGCACAATTACATCGGTCTTAACGCCGAGGCTGCTATCAAGACTACCACACATTCCTACATCGGTGATGTGAGCTGTCCCACAAGGCAAAATTTGAGCATCGGCAGTTGGAATATGCCAGTGATCCCCAACCACGAGGGTAGCTCGACCATCCAGGTAATGACCAACAACCAGCTTTTCACTACTATAATCGCCATGAAAGTTAACAACGGTAGCAAAGCGCTTAGTATTCTTAAATTCTTCTAAAACCTCATCAACTTTCTTGAGAGGGTTCGACACCTGCGGCGTACTAGGCACGGTATTACCAAGCAGGCTAATCACCAATATTTTACCGAATGGTGTATCGACGAGTTTATAACCCTTACCAGGTGTTTCATCTGGATAATTAGCCGGACCAATTACTGGTTCTTTGGCATCTTCAAGTAGGGGATAGATCTCTGGGTCAGCCCAGGTATGATTGCCACCAGTAAAGAAATCAACACCAGCTTCCTGCATATCGCGCATATGCTTCACTTTCATCCCCTTGCCCGCACTAAGATTTTCGCCCTGAGCCACCACAAAATCGATCTGCTTATCGGCTTTAATGTCCGGAAGCAGTTCTTTGATAACGCCGCGACCAACGCGGCCCATGATGTCCCCTAAATACAAAATACGCATT
>CAYPFI010000105.1:0-2743 GCA_964410005.1 uncultured Candidatus Saccharibacteria bacterium
CCTGACAGTACAACTTCTGTGCCTTCCGGAATACTCTTTGGCAAATGGGGCTGATTGAACCAAACGGCTTTGACTGTACCAGTGCCGTCATTAATAATGGCCTCGGTAATTGTTAACTTTCTCTTAAATGATCGGCGAGCCGCAATCTTCTCAATAGTACCGGCAATAGTCACCGCACCGAGTTGTACATCGGCGATACTGACGAGCTGACTATAATCCTCATAACGACGCGGGTAATGATGCAGCAAATCGCCCCAGGTTTCGATGCCTAATCGCGCCAACTGACCAGCCGCCGTCTCCCCCACGCCTTTAATGCTTCGAACTGAGCGCTGAAGTAGCTCGCTCACCGCACTCGAAGTTTAATGTAGCGTCGCTTACCCACCTGGATAACGTCTTTGTCTTTGAGGGTGAGATCCGATTCAGGCGTGACCACTTGGTTGTTATGCTTTATGCCAGCCTGCATAACGAGGCGACGAATTTCAGATTTACTCGTTACCAGACCAGCCTCGATGAGTACTTCCGCAAAATCAGCCCCCTTCTTGGCAGTATGTACAGGAATGTCGGTTGGCTGCTTTTTATCACGGAACTGATCATTAAAGGCCTGTTCAGCAGCTTCGGCTGCTTCTTCGCCGTGATAAATACGAACAATTTCACGAGCCAAACTAGCCTTGGTATCGCGCGGATTAGCACCCTGAGCAATATTGGCCACCACGGCATCGATCTCGGCCTGTGGTACATTGGTACAAAGCTCAAAATACGGGCCAATGAGGTTATCGGTAACGCTCATAACCTTGCCAAACATATCAGTCGGCTTATCTGTTAGGCTAACATAATTATTGAGGCTCTTGCTCATCTTGTGTACGCCGTCAAGCCCAACAAGCAATGGCACTGTAATCACACACTGAGGTTTTTGTTCAAGCTTCTTCTGCAAATTGCGACCGGCCAATAAGTTGAAGAGCTGGTCAGTGCCGCCAAATTCAACATCAGCCTCCAGCGCCACCGAATCGTAGGCTACCATAAGTGGGTACATAAACTCGTGCAAGGCAATCTCGGAACCATCAGCTAGGCGTTTGCTAAAGTCATCACGCTCAATGAGCTGGGCAACACTAATATTAGAGGCGAGCTTGATGAGGTCTGAGAAATCGAGTTTTCCAAGCCACTCACTGTTATAGCGTATCTCTACTTTTTTGACATCAAGGATAATACCGACCTGGTCGAGGTATGTTTTTACGTTGGCAGCGATCTCCTTATCATCGAGCATGGGCCTGGTTTTACTCTTGCCCGATGGGTCGCCAATCTTTGTTGTATAGTCACCAACTACCAGAACAATGGTGTGGCCCAGATCCTGAAATTCACGCAGTTTGCGCAGCACCACCGCATGACCAATATGAAGGTCTGGGCTCGTGACATCAACACCAAACTTAAGACGCAACTTCTTGCCGCTCTTCAGCTGCTTCTCCAGCTCGTCGCGCGGCATCAGATCGACCGTACCTCTATCGAGTAGCGTATCCGAAATTTTTACTTCTTTCATGCTTTTATGATACCACACCTGATCGCGCTTTTGCTGGCTTGCAATGCGCAAATAGCGTATAATCATAACTACAAAAGGAGACCCTATCCTAATGAAATCATCCCCCCGTCGAGTTGTCCGTTCATCGAAGACTCGCAACACTGCCCGCGCCATTAATAATGCACATTCTCCTAAAAAATGGCTGCAACACGCACTGCTCCTACTTGACCCCCGACACTTTAAAGAAAATTGGCTCAGCAAGGCCGGTGGCATACGTGTCGCTAAGCTAGCTGGCGTTGGGTTTGTTATTCTACTGGCCATTTTCCTGTGGTTTGGTAAAGACCTGCCAAACCCAAATAAGATTAATGCCAAGCTGGGTGGCCAGACCACCAAGTTCTGGGATCGCAAGCATGAAAAAATTCTCTACGAAGTATACGGCGACAAGAATCGTTCACTTATCGCTTTCGACCAGATGCCGACCACCGTCAAACAGGCCACCATTGCCGTAGAAGATAAAGATTTCTACAAACATGGTGCTTTTAGTGTCTTTGGCATTGGCCGCGCCTTTACCGGTGTTTTAACCCGTACTAACCGTGGTGGTGGCTCAACCATTACCCAGCAATATGTTAAAAACGCTCTGCTTACCGACCAGCGCAGTCTGAGCCGCAAGATTAAAGAATTGATCCTAGCAATAGAAATCGAACAGCGTTATAGCAAGGATGAGATTCTTAAACTTTACTTAAATGAGATCCCTTACGGCAGCCAAGCATACGGCATCCAGACAGCTGCCAAGACTTACTTTAATAAGGATGCCAAGGACCTGACACTAGATGAGTCTGCCACCCTGGCGGCTATGCCACAGGCTCCAAGCTACTACTCGCCATATGGCCCTAATACCGACGCCCTAATTGCCCGTCGTAACGTCGTCCTGACTCGTATGGAAGAGCAGGGCTACATCACCGAACAACAGATGAAGGCTGCCAAGAACACCAACACCCTCGCCAAGGTTCAGCCGCGCCAAAGCCGTTTTGCAGGTGTTACCGCCCCCCACTTTGTACTCTATGCTCAGGATATACTGGCCGAAAAATACGGCGAGCTTAAAGTTACTGAGGGTGGACTTGATGTCACCACTACGCTTGATCTCGATAAGCAAAAGGCTGCCGAGGACGCCATCACCGACAATATCGCCACGGTCCGTAAGCTTGGCGGTAGCAATGCCGCATTGACAGCCGG
>CAYPFI010000106.1:0-2720 GCA_964410005.1 uncultured Candidatus Saccharibacteria bacterium
CCTCTTCATGCAGCTTGAGCTGGGCTTCGTTTTCGGTCAGCTCCTGCTTGGCCTCTTCACTCCCGGCAATGTCCTTAAACAAGACGGTCTTCTTATCGGCGCCAAACAGTCTGGCACGACTTTTACCAAAACTCATGGCCTGATTATTACCACCCTGAGCTTGACGCGTCATGAAGAAGAAGAGTGCCAAGATCAAGACCAGCGGCACAACCGTCAAGGCAATATCCAGCCACTGGGTACCACTATCATCAACCGGCTTTGGCTCAATGGTGACTTTAGTTGAGTCAATATCGTAATCTTTGAGATTAGCCGAGGTCTCTTTATAAGCTACCTGCTGGGCGGCCTTGTCATCTTTGAGTGTGACGGTAACTTTGTCACCTTCAACTTCAAGTTTCTCGACTTGGCCAGCCTTTACTTCCTCGCTGACCTTCGAGATCGAAACATTCTCGACCTTGTCTTTCTTGGTATTGTTTACCATAAAAACTGCCGCCAAAAGCAAGACGACAACTAAAATGATAATATTCCGCATGTTCTTAGGATTCATACTCTTAGTCTGCATAAGGCCTCCAATTTACTGTATGTCTATAATTATACCGTCTGAGCCGCCTGTTGAGAATGAGATTTTATCAATGCCTAACATAATTTCACGGGCGGCCTGGGAAATTCGACGCTGATTAAGCTCAAGATTGGGGTGAGCTTGGCGCAATGCATAGGCAATAAGGACTTCCAGCTCGCGAAGACTCATGGTAGCACGACAGTCTTTTGTAAGATGAATAGCCCCTGGTTCAGTTGATGTTCTACCTTTTAGTAGAAGATCAATTTTGGTATTTAAGTCATGTAACGCATGGACATGCTCGAGGTATTCAGCCCGATTAATCTTTGGAATAAAATTATGTCGAATATCATTACGCGTATATTTAATGTCGCTATTGGTACTGTCTTCGCGCCACTGCAGATTGCGCTCCGTGGCGTAATCGATAATCTGCTGCTTGCTCAAATTAATCAGTGGTCTAATAATCCCCTCTCGGCTCATACCGCCGGCAGCACCATACCGATCGGTACCGCGCTGAACATTCATAACGCTTGTTTCGAGAACATCGTCGAGATGATGAGCCGTAATAATCCCCTCTGCATCATGGTCGTGCATCACCTTAAAAAGAAAATTGTAACGGGCCTGACGTAGCTCATTCTCCGATGCATTATGGGCAAAGTTTAACTTTGTTATAACAATATTAAACTTGTTGTTTTGGGCTAGCTGCTGCACAAGCTCTCGATCCTGAGCCGAGTCCGATCGGATTCCATGATCGACATGAGCCACAATAAGCTCATACTCACCTCGTGCCGCCAACATATCCAGTAGCACCACCGAATCAACGCCACCGCTTACCGCAACTATATATTTACCTGATTTTGGCCAGATCACATCCATGGACAAATTATATACTACTTGGTGTCGGTTGGAGCTGGAGCAGCAATATTCTGCATGCGCTTTTGAGCTTCTTTATCAATTTTGAGCTTATTGTGAATTGGCATACGGAAACCAAAGGTTGAGCCTTTACCAACCTGACTCTCAAAGATGATGCTGCCGCCCTGATCCTCAACCACGCGCTTCACCAGATATAGGCCAAGGCCGGTACCGTCGGGTCGGGCATTCTGAGCGTTGCCAGCACGGAAGAACTTAGCAAAGAGCTTGGGCTTGATGTCATCTGGTACACCAATACCATTATCCACAACCTTAAAGACGGCCTCATCGCCCTCAAGCTCCAGGTAGACGTCGGCTTTGCCACCACCGCTTGGCGGCGCACTATAGTGAACGGCGTTATCGGCAATATTCATAATCACCTGGCGGGTCTTATCAAGATCGAGCTTAATAAGCGGGATTTTCTTCTTGGGTGGATGGTAGGTAATAGTTACATTCTTGGATTTTGCCAGGTTAGCGAGCTGATTAACCTCGCCCTGAACCTCAAGATCAAGATCGACATCAACGGCATCAATGAAGAATTTACCAGCATCCATACGGCTCACATTTAGGAGGTCATTAATCAGACCAGCCATGCGATTGCTACTATCCAGCGCCTGATCGAGCGGCTGATTCATCTTAGCTGGCAGCTTACCAAAGTCGCCATCGAGCACCATAGATACATAACCTTTAGCCGTGGTCAGCGGCGTACGCAACTGATGCGAGGCCATGGAAATAAACTCGTCTTTAGCCTGATCAAGCGACTTAAGGTCTTCGTTGGCCTTGCGTAACTTACGGGTGGCTTCGGTGACTTTTTCCTGAAGGGTTTCATTAAAGCGCTGGATCTCAGTAAACGATTTAGCATTTTGTACGGCTATGGCGAGCTCGTTAACCAGAATCTTTATGACTTCAATATCGCCTTTTGTATAGGTATCACCATTCAATTTGTTGCCTAAAAATAAATAGCCAATCAGCTCACCATTAGCCCTAAGGGCAGCGGCAACCGACATGCCATAGGTTGTCATAATATGTTTACGCTCCCCGCCCGCCAAGTCATCTGCTACGACAACAGAATACCCAAGTTTGACCAGGTCGCGTCGATGCAGGACTGAACGACTTTCCATGTGACCAGCATCGTAAAATATCTGCTCTTGACCCTCCTGCAGAACAATAATATCGGTGTGCTCAATACGCATCTGCCGTTTTATTTCACGAACGACCTTGGTGGTAAGTGACTCAAGCTCAATCTCTGAGGCCAAAT
>CAYPFI010000107.1:0-2705 GCA_964410005.1 uncultured Candidatus Saccharibacteria bacterium
TCTCCCATCTTTTTCACATTAAGTAATCATTCACCATTATTTCGGTGACGTTATTGCTTACTTGATAGTATTTCCCGTTTATCATGTAGCAGTCTATACAGGCGTGCGAGAGGATGATTACATGTTTTTGCACGCTAGCTTGCAAGAGGGCACCACTACAGTATGGCCATTGAGCAAGTTTGAGGAATACCCGAGGTATCAAAAAATTTATGGAATCAGGCGATTGCGAACCCCTTAAGGTTCTAGACCGCGACGCTCAGCCATGTATGACGATGGGGAGATTTAAGCGTATACTAAAGACATGAAGTACTTTGTAGAAAACATAGAAAAGCTAACCACTGAAAATAGCGACTATCGTCGGGTAGTCTATACTGCCGATTACACTCAGTTTGTGGTCATGAGTCTGCCACCTGGTGTTGAGATTGGCAACGAAATCCATGGTCTCGATCAGTTTATTCGGGTAGAACATGGTAAGGCTAAAGTTATCCTTAACAATGGCGAAGAAGAGTATGAGTTGACCGATGACTGGGCAGTGATTGTCCCAGCTGGTACCTATCATAATGTTATTAATGTTGGCGATTCGGAATTAAAACTGTATACGTTGTACTCTCCGCCTGACCATCTTAAAAGTACGGTACAGCCCACTAAGGCCGATGAAGTAGAAGATCATTTTGACGGTAAGACTGACGCATAGGAGGAAAGAATGCTAACGATTGATAAACTCATTGATGTATCGAACAAATCAGCAATTGTAACTGGTGGCGCCAAAGGTATTGGCTACGGCATTAGTTATCGATTGGCCGAAGCGGGCGCTAATGTTTTAATTGCCGATATCGATCAAGCTGCTGCTCAGGCAGCTGCTGATGAGCTGCAGGCTAAAGGATGGTCGGCTCAAGCCCACCAAGTAGATGTTGCGGATGAAGATCAAGTTAAGGCTATGATTGCTGCTTGCCAGGAGGTGTTTAATTCAGTAGATATTGTGGTGAATAACGCTGGTATTTACCCGCCAGAGCCAATAGCCGTAATGTCGGCTGAAGACTTCGAAAAGGTTATGCACGTCAACTTACGGAGCGTGTTCTTGATCACTAAGCACGTCAGTGGCGTCATGAAGTTGCAAGGCGGTGGTAAGATTATTAACATAACCTCAATTGACGCTCTGCATCCTAGCATGGTTGGTCTGGCGCACTATGATGCCTCTAAGCATGGCGTGTGGGGTTTCACCAAGAACTCAGCTTTAGAGCTGGCTAGTGACAACATCCAGGTCAATGCTATTGCTCCGGGCGGGATTGCCACTCCAGGGGTGGCAGCCATGAGTAGCGGTGCTTCTACAGAACAAATGGAGGCATCGACTAAGGCCTTTATGGCCAAAATTCCTATGCATCGCATGGGTGATGCTGATGAAATCGGTAAGGTCGCCTTGTTCTTGGCTTCAGATATGGCTTCGTACATGACGGGTAGCCAGGTTGTGGTTGATGGCGGTGCGCTTCTTAGTTAAAAATCATTCTGCTTATGGTATGATGAATTTATGAGTAAACCAATCACCCCAAAAAGTCTCCGTAAGTTCAACTTAGAGATGGCCTTTTTGCATGCCATCCAAGGTGTCGCTATTTTAGTGTTAAGCAAAAACTTTAGGCTACCGGTAACTGGCAGTTATTTAACCTTTGATAAAGCAAGTCAGTCACTTCAGCCCGCCACTGCCAACCTTTTTACTATGCCGATTCCTTTGCTTATTGCTGTCTTTCTATTCCTCTCCGCAGCCGCTCATCTGATAATCGCTACCGTATATAACAAGCGATATAATGCTGGCTTAGCAAAAGGCATTAACCGTGCTCGTTGGATAGAATACTCGATTTCAGCCAGCCTCATGATGGTGGCCATCTCCATGCTCGTTGGTGTGTACGATTTCGTAAGCCTCGTCATGATATTTGCGTTGGTGGCGATCATGAACCTGTTGGGGCTTGTCATGGAAGTACATAATCAGACTACAAAGAAGACTAACTGGCTGAGCTATTGGGTAGGTTGTTTAGCTGGTATTGTCCCCTGGTTCGCTATCGGTTTTTACTTCTGGTTATCGGCTGATAAGGGCAGTGCCCCGCCAGCCTTCGTGTACTGGATATTTGTATCGATATTCGTGTTCTTTAACTGTTTTGCGATCAACATGGTGCTGCAGTATAAGAAGATTGGCCCCTGGAAAGATTATCTGTTTGGCGAGCGTGCCTACGTCATCCTTAGCCTTGTGGCTAAATCAGCTCTAGCATGGCAGGTATTTGCCGGCACACTACGTCCTTAGTCCTCGTCGTATTCTGTTTCTGTGTCTCGTTTGCAGTATAATTATCGACTTAAAATTTGCTATACTAAGAGCAATGAATTTACTTGCAGCAGTACAAACCGGCCAAACGCACAATTATCATGTTCCTCCGATTCTATATGCCGCAGTCGTCGGTGTGCTGATTGCTTATGCGCTCATCGAGGCGCACCACACTCGTCGTGATCACGAGGTTAAATTCAAGGAAGCTGTTCGCTGGTCGGTGTTCTATATAGGCATTGCGCTGTTGTTTGCGATCCCGATCTGGTTACTTATAAGTCCGCAGGCGGGTGCCGAATATTTGGCAGCTTGGGCTATTGAGAAGGCGCTCAGTCTTGATAACTTGTTTGTTATCGGACTTATCTTTGCTAGTTTTTCTGTGCCGCCCAAACTAGAGCGT
>CAYPFI010000108.1:0-2703 GCA_964410005.1 uncultured Candidatus Saccharibacteria bacterium
TGCCAACACATCGAAATATGGTTCGTCAGGATATGAATGACCTTATTTATAAGACAACCGAAGGTAAATATCGAGCCGTAGCCCAAGAAGTGGCCGAACGTCACGCCACTGGTCAGCCGGTGCTCATTGGTACGGTTTCTATCGAGAAAAATGAGGCACTTTCGAATCTTCTGAATGAACTGAAGGTTCCTCATGATCTTTTGAATGCCAAGAATAACGAAACTGAAGCTACCACGGTGGCGGCCGCTGGTCAAAAAGGCGCCGTGACTTTGGCTACTAACATTGCTGGTCGTGGTACTGATATTATGCTCGGTGAAGGGGTAGCCGAACTCGGTGGTCTGCACGTTATAGGTACTGAGCGCCATGAGTCGCGCCGCATTGATAATCAGTTGCGTGGGCGTGCTGGACGCCAAGGCGACCCAGGCTCGAGCCAGTTCTATGTCTCGCTTGAAGACGATCTGATGCGTATTTTTGGCGGCGATCGTATTGCGGGCCTCATGAACACTCTTGGTCTTGATGAAGATACCCCAATCGAGAACGCAGTGGTGTCGCGAAGTCTTGAGAGTGCCCAGAAGAAGGTAGAAGGTCATAACTTTGATCAGCGTAAGAACTTGGTTGAGTACGATGATGTCATGAACAAGCACCGTACGGCCATCTATAAGCGCCGCCGAACTGCCCTAGAGAACGCCGATCTTCGCCCTGAAATTCAGGATATGGTGCGTCATGAACTTTCGATGATTGCCACTGCTCATACCGATGAGCGAACCGGAGTGATTGATAAAGAAAAGATTATCGAAATGACTCAAAACATCATGCCGCTCAGTGCGGGCCAGCAAAAAGTTCTGCAGGATGCTCGGGCACACGAAGTCGCAAAAGTACTGGAAGACTTTGTTGATGGGTCCTACGAAGCCAAGATTAAAGAGCAGGGTGATGAGCATATGCGTTTGGCCGAGCGCCTGACGTACTTGCGGGTGCTCGATAATGCCTGGATTGATCACTTGGACGCCATGGACTCTCTGCGTAACGGTATTGGGCTGCGGGCCATCGGTCAGCGCGATCCACTCGTAGAATATAAGAGTGAAGCATATAAGATGTATCAGCAACTGATTGCAGCTATCGAAGCCGAAATTGCTGGCATGATCTTCCGAGTTAATGTAACGCTTCAGGCAGAAGAAGCTCCCGTGCAAACTGTACTGACCAAGGCCGCTGAATCTGCTGCTGCTAATACGAGCGAAGTTACCGAGAAAACCAAGGCCAAACCCAAGACCAAGTCGGAGAGTGATAAAATTGGCCGCAATGATCCATGTCCCTGCGGGTCTGGCCTAAAGTATAAGAAATGCGGCATGATTAATGCGCCAGAGCATCGAGGCTAACTCGTGAGAGAGGGGCTGCCAACGCCATTTGAGCGAGGAATGGTCAGTGGTAACTTTGCTCAAGATGTAGAGAAATCGGTAATTCTTGAACGCAAGCGGGCAGCCTATGATGGCATAGCCGAATTATTTGCCAAAAGCGCGCCCTATGTAAGAAATGAACTGACCAATCCGGGGCTAAATTTTGAGGGACTCGACATGTTAGCGCCAGGCTTGCCGCCCACACCTGGACCAGAATTAACTGCCGATCATGTATTATCTACCAGTTTTGTTCGAGATACTCTTATGACTGCATTTGCAACCGAGATAGATCGTGAGCCAGCTGCATACCATAAAGTATCAGAAAATCTACAAGGCTATATGTCGCCTAATCAGGCGCCACGTGATCCTAACCTTATGCGCCTTAAATCTCGAATAGGCCAAGGGCTAACAAGTGGCGCTGCGGTTATGACAAGTCTTTGGGCACTCATTAAAGATAATCCAGTAGAGGGCAAAAGCTTTTATGATATTGCTCTGCAGCCAAAGACGATGAATACACTGGCGGCAGTGGCTCGTGCCTGGGAAATTCATGAGGTAGAGCCCAAGTTTGTTGAACTCGGTGCCGTGCGCGATGATGCACATGGAGTAGTGATGCCTATTGTGCCGGGTGACCTTAATGCTGACCTTTTTGTAGTTGATGAGGATGGTGTAGGGTTTAATCATGAGACGATCAGTGTGTTTCGATCAGATTTTGCTGACACAAAACTATCATGCCCAGTGGCGCATATGGTTAATGAGGTGGACGGCGAAGCCTTACCGCAGCCTCTCATGCCTATCAAAGAATATGCCAAAACATTCCTTGAAAAGGCGAAAAGTCTCGAGAAATAGGGTATAATAAGGGAAATTCAGGAGATATATATGCAGATTTGGTATAACGGAAAACTTGGCAGCGACCAAGAACAACACGCATCACTAGCTAGTCACGCCCTGCACTACGGAACTAGTGCCTTTGAAGGTATTCGCTTTTATGAAGGTGAAGGCCAGAGTTACGTCTTTAAGCTCAAAGAGCACCTGGAGCGTATGGAATTTTCGATCCGCTCACTGCACATCGAGCCACCCTATGACATCGCTACCATGACGCAAGCGATTCTCGATACCATTAAGGCTGAAGATCACAAGAGCGGTTACATCCGTCCGTTCTTCTATGCGGGTAAATCAGGTTTAGGGCTGAATCCAGAGAAATCTAAAGCGCAAGTTGATGCCTCAGTTATCGTACTGCCTTGGGGTAAATACCTTGAAGATAACGTTATTTCGGTAAAAATCTCGAGCATTCGCCGTATTAATCCTGATGCTA
>CAYPFI010000109.1:0-2625 GCA_964410005.1 uncultured Candidatus Saccharibacteria bacterium
CCTGATGCTGGCTGTGGGCTGCAGCAAGCGGTTCGTGGCGGCGGTCCTGGCTCACTACTACGTGGGCATGCCCGCCAGCCAGGTCAACATCATCTTCGCCCCTTCGTGAGAGAAGGCCCCACCCGCATGGTGGCGCCCCTTCCCGTGAGGGGGCGCTGCCATATCTGGAGTTTATACCTGTAAAATGCTATAATGAGGCCTATGAAAACGTACGATGTAATTGTAATTGGCGCCGGTCATGCCGGCTGTGAAGCAGCTATTGCCAGCGGCAAGCTGGGTTCTTCAACGCTGCTCATTACCACGACGCTCGCTAAAGTTGCTACCCTCCCCTGCAATCCAAGTATTGGTGGCCCAGGCAAAGGCCACTTAGTTCGAGAAATTGGTGCACTCGGTGGCGTCATGGCCAACATCGCCGACGAGAGTTCTATCCAAATGAAGGAGCTCAACACCAGCAAGGGTCCGGCTGTCCGAGCCTACCGTGCTCAAATCGAGCAAGAGACCTACAACAAGAAGATGCTTGAGGAGCTCAAGTCGACCCCCAACCTGGAGTTTTATGAAGATGAGGTCAAAGAAGTCCTCGCGCCCCATGGCAAAGTTACCGGTGTAAAAACCGGCGATGGATCAGAAATACTCTGTAATGCGGTGATCGTCTGCACCGGCACTTTTATGAACGGTGATATCATCGTCGGCAATCGAGTTGTCCGTAAAGGTGGCCGTATTGATGAAGGCGCCAGTATTGGCCTAACGCAGAGCCTCAACAAACTTGGGCTGGAGCATGGCCGTCTCAAGACTGGCACGCCACCACGTATCGATAAAGACTCGATTGATTACAGCAAAATGCAGATCGAAGGTGGTACTGCTGGGCCGATCAGCTTCAGCTACCCTTCTACCGAGCTCATGCCCCTTGAAGACCAAGTCCCCTGCTATCTGACCTACACCACCCCAGAGACGCACAAAATGATCCTCGATAATCTCCACCTAGCCCCCAACTACAACGGCATGATCAACGAGCGCGCGCCACGTAGCTGCCCCAGCCTGGATCGTAAAGTACACAACTTCCCTGATCGTGATCGACATCCTATCTTTATTGAACCAACCGGTCGCGATAATCCCAAGATGTACATCCAGGGCGGATCACTGGCCTTTGACGAAGAGCTCCAGGAAAAGATTATTCGAACCATTCCAGGGCTTGAAAACGCTAAGTTCCTGAGTCATGGCTACGCCGTAGTCTATGACTACTTCCCGCCCCACCAGATCAAGATGAGCCTCGAAACGAAGAAAATAGAAGGCCTATACCTGGCTGGCCAGATGAATGGCACCACAGGATACGAAGAAGCTGCTGCTCAGGGTCTCATGGCAGGTATTAATGCGAGTCGCCAAACTCAAAACAAAGAACCTATCGTCCTCGGTCGTGATCAGGCTTACATTGGTGTGCTCATGGACGATCTCGTCACCAAAATTCACGTTGAACCATACCGCATGTTTACCAGTCGTGCTGAATATCGCCTCCTCCTCCGCAACGACAATGCTGACCTCCGATTAACCAAAATCGGCCATGAAATCGGGCTTATTACTGATGAGAAACTGGCTCTCGTACAGAAGAAACAAGCCGAATTGGATACCTTTATTGCTCAACTTTCGCCAAACATTAAAAAGTTATTAACTATGCCCAAAGAAACACTACAAACGCTGCACGCAGCCCATCCCGACATGCCCTCTGCGAGTCATGAAGTCGAAGAACAAGCTGAGCTCGAGATTAAGTATCGTGGCTACTTCGAAAAACAAGCTAAGCTGGCCGCTAAGATCGCCAGCGAAGGTGGACTCGCCCTCTCCTCTACCCTGGACTACAACGAGATTAAGGGTCTACGCAACGAAGCCCGAGCTCGCCTGCTTGAAGTCCAGCCTGCCACCATCGGCCAAGCCGGTCGCATTCAGGGCGTCACTCCGGCCGACCTCTCTATTGTTATGATCGCCAACCACAAAGCAACGTCTACTTCATCAAGTTAATAGTGATATAAGCTTTTGTTTGTCTATCGAGTTCTGATGCATTAATATCGCGAACATCAGGATATTTAATTTCTGTGCCCTGTCGCTTCTCTACCTCTATAGCTGGCTGGGCAGATTGGACACCAACAGCAACTTCGCCGTCCATGGTATAGGTAATGGGCTCTGAAATAAGTGGACGAGTGGGCTCATATATCTCTTTATACATTTCTCGCTTTTCGTCCTGTCGCCCTTCAGTATAAACATTTCCTTCGGCAGCTACGACGCGTAAAATCTCGAAAATTGCCTCTCGCCTTACTGGGTCAACTTTTGTACTGCCAATCATAAAGTGTTCAAACGCCGTCGCAAAATCTTCGAGCGAGTTAGTGCGGCCATAATTACGCGTAGGCGCGGCGGCGGCAAGGGCGTCAGGCGAAAGCAGGTCTGCCATATCAACATCCACAATTTCCCCCTTGTCATCAAGCCTTGTTATAACTGGGCGAGGAGTAATCTCCTGCTTAGCCTGACGCTTAACATCTTTGTAATCAAAGAACTTATTAAAGCTTGCTGGGATATGACGGTTATTATCTTTAATATATTGCTTAATATAGCCATCCAGCAAATGAGCAGCCTCATGATATA
>CAYPFI010000110.1:0-2615 GCA_964410005.1 uncultured Candidatus Saccharibacteria bacterium
AATAATTATTCGTACCATGCTTATATAATACCAGATAGCAAGTAGGCTGCCATGATTAATCCTACAAATAGGTCGGAATACATGGCAATGTTCTCTTCAAAGTTTCGATGCTTTTTAGGGATGTGCTCTATGCCTGCCAGGATTAAGAATAAACCGCCAGCCAAAGCTGCTGGCATTTGCCAGGCATGATTCCAGAGGGATAAGGTAGCAATCAGGCCAATCGATACATTGGCAAAGCCCAACTCGCGCGCAAGCTGCCGAGCACCCTTATCCTTAATGCCAAGAATACCTTCTGAGGTAAGCTCGGGTTTGATAATCTGACGAATACCAGCCGTAAAGAGTCGGACTCCAACAGCCCAGAATAAAAAGTTGATGCCAACGACTTCCATGAAAGGATCTGGCATTGAGTTAATCATATACTCGAGACCAATGGTAAGGACAGGCAAGATAAACATCAATAATGCTACAACTGCTAGGTACATACCGTTTCCTTTATTGGCCTTCATACACATATTATATCAAACCAGTTTTATGCTTTACTTGGTTTATTTCTTGTATACTCTGAGGCCTTTGGGGTGAATGTTCACAATAAGGGGGACCTCCAAGCGTATTACCTCGCCATCAACTGCTACGTCTTGTTGTTTTGCCGTCGACTTAATTTCGATTGTCTGGGCCTCGTACTGAGAAACTTTCTCATGTGGGCGCTTTATAATAAACCCAATTAAAATCCGAATAAGATGCCTGATTCGGCCCGTCTTCACTATTACCAGCTGAAGCACGCCCTTAGCCAGACTCGGACGAGTAGTAAATTGGGCGCCTTTTAGTTTGTATGGATTATTGCCGATGAATAGTGACCCGGCTCGGACACTGACAAGCTTATTGTCGACTTTCAGTTCATACTTCTGCTTTCTATGCTTAAGCCTCACTTGCACAGCCGCGACGACCGCTGCCAACCACTTATTTGGTATGCTCCCAAGCTTATCACGCTTACGGACCATTGCTGGATAAGCACCAAGGTTACAATTGTTAACAAAGGCATGATCATTAATAGTCGCGTAATCGACGGCAGTGATTTTGCCATCGCTGATGATGGCTGCGGCAGCCGCAAGTTCAATGGGCAGGTCCAAATCCTTGGCAAAATGATTGAGCGTTCCGGCCGGTAATACCCCCATGGGCACATTCAATTTGGCAACGATGTTGGCGACTGCGTTTACCGTGCCATCGCCGCCTACCGCTACAACCGTCTGGGGATCGTACTTCCGAATGGACTTTTCGAGCTTGGCTAACCCCTGAGTAATATCGAAGTACTCTGAACTAAATCGTTTTGCATCAAATAGCTTCGTTATCTCAGACTTAGAAGTTTCATTTTTACCAGAATTAGGGTTGAGTACGATGGCAAGGCGCTGCATTACAGGCCGCAAATCTTAACAATGAAGAAGACAGCTAGGCCACCAAGCATCCAGCCCACAAGCACATCAGATGGGAAGTGAGCCCCTAAGAATATGCGCGAGAGTCCGATAGCAACGATCAGTAGCCCAAGTAGAATCGGTACAACGATATTAAATGGCTGGCTCAGATTCTGGTAACACAGGTAGGCAATGAGGCCATAAAAGACCATGCTGCCAAAGGAGTGCCCGCTGGGAAAACTGTAGCTTTTAATAGCCATGGATTGCACATAGAGAGTGTCAGGACGAGAGCGCTGCAGCAAAAGCTTTAGTACCCCATTGGCGCCCAGGGCAATGATGGCTAAACAAAATGCCAGCGAGATGTCTTTACGATCCTGCCAGTATGCGATCATGGCAATTATCGCCGAACCACCAACAATTACTACAGGCGAGCCTAAGTAGGTACACAGTGTCATAAAAGGCGTGAGCCACATCGGCAGCTTTGCCACTTGGCCCGCAATGGTTCTGTCGAATGTACGTAGTTGCTCGTGCATGGTGCTTATCATACCAGAAGCAAGCCTATTTGGTAGTAATATATGCCACCCAATAGGCTTCGGTCCAGGCCTTATAGCCACGATTGTTTGGGTGGAAGTAGTCTACAGCATAATTCCATACTCGCCTGCCATTACGAGACTTGGTGATATCGTGTAGCTCAACAAAACGATGCGAAGTCGATCCAATTAACTGGCGAACGATTGTATTCGCCTCCAAAACATCCCGCTCGGTTTGCCCACTACCAAAGAATGGCAGTTGGGTTCGACCACCAAAGAAGGGCACGTTGGCGACAAATGCCCCGTCTGGCAGCTTACTGAGTAAGAGGGTAAATTCGGTACGGAATTTACTAGAACTATAATCGGCTATATCATTTCCACCAATATCAAGCGTTACAACATCAGGTTTTAGCTTGGCCAACTGTGGCAACTGATCTTTTATGACATCCTGTATGCGAGCACCACTCTTACTAAGATTAATAATATGGACTGGTCTCCCCTCTTTTTTGCTCACTTGCTGCGCGAACTGACCAACGTACCCTTTATCGGCCGTGCTCGCACCCAAGCCCTGCGCGGCCGAATCTCCAAGTGCCACATACACAAGAGTATTAGATGGAACTTCTTTTTTATTTTGTGTTTGCCAGTAATTGCTAAAATTTGCCACATTCATAAACAAGAT
>CAYPFI010000111.1:0-2569 GCA_964410005.1 uncultured Candidatus Saccharibacteria bacterium
TGGAGATTAGTCTTTTGATGTGGATCACGATAGAGATGATCTATGCGCCCGGTATTAAATGAGCTGGCTCGACGAATGATACCATGAACTTCGTAACCCTTTTCGAGCAATAGCTCAGCTAGATATGATCCATCTTGACCGGTAATTCCTGTAATAAGTGCACGTTTTGCAGACATAGTACCCCGTAGTTATAGTATCCATTTTCCTTGGTTTACAGCAGTAAGTCAAATAGCAACGACTTACCGCAGAGATAGCCAGGGTTTGCTATACTAAGTGAGTGAAATCCCTTAAAACTTTTTTTTCGAGCAGAACCACTGACGAGCTCTTACTAGCAGCGCTTGTTTTTTTACTGCCTTTTGAGCGCATACCAGCAATCGACATTTTTGGTATTAGTATTCGACCCAGCTTCATCGTGGCTATTGTACTTATCATCCGTGCTCTAGCGGGGCTTGCTCGGGAGAAGTTTAAATTATTACCTAGAGATCTTTCGGTGAAGCTGCTTGCAGCCTTTATGCTATGGATTACGATTACGATTTTTGCCGCCCTTAATATCCCACGGGCTGGCATGGTAGTAGTCTTCACATTGTTTACAGCCGTAACGGCAATAGCTATTCGGGTTTTGTATAAGCCTCAATATCTCAGTACGATTGTAAAAGCTTTATTATGGTCCTCGCTCCTTGTTGGTCTGTTTGGTCTTTACCAATACTTTGGTAATATGGCCGAGTTGCCTAATTGGGTTACCGGCATGCGCAGCCAGTATACCTGGGAGATATTTGGCTTCCCCCGAATTCACAGCACCGCGCTGGAGCCCCTGTATTATTGCTCATATCTACTCATCCCGATTTCCTATCTGGTTGTCCACATTCTTACTAAGCGAACCTTGGGCTGGAAGCATGCCACGCTATTTGTTCTCCTGAGCGGCAGTGTAGTTCTGACTTTATCGCGTGGTGGTATCGTAGCCATGGCGGTGTTAATAATCTCAGCAATCGGCTTGACGACCATCCAGCGCCGTACTGGACTTAAGCCCATCGGCAAACTCCTTGGTCTACTGGCTCTGGCTATTGTCGCTGCATTTCTGATCATTTCTACGGTGTCCCGTGAACCACTCAACAAAACCATTACGAACGGTGAAGAAGGTGCGGCTGGCTACACGAATCAACTTAAGAAGACTAGTCTTGATGGTTCTGGCGATGATCGCGCCATTACGCGTCAGGCGGCGATTAGTCTCATTGCTGAAGATGGCAAGCGCTCTATTGTGGGCATAGGCCCTGGCCAATTCGGCCCTTACTATCAAAATAATACGACTGCCGATGGTGAGGGCTGGAGAATTGTTAATAATGAGACTCTGGAGCTGCTCGTCGAATATGGCATAATTGGGTTCCTGTTATTTGCATCATTTATGCTCGCCGTTTTGTATAAGGCATGGCAGTCGGCGTGCAATGGCAGTGGCCTCTCGAGTATCGTTGCAACAGCTTTAATTTGCTATACGATTGCATTGGCAGTTCAATATCAAACTTTCTCGACGCTTTATATCATGCATGTGTGGGTAGTAATAGGTTTACTTATGGCACTGGGCGCCAGCCGGAACAAGAGTCATGGACGAGTTAAAGAATAAACTAGTACAGAGGCTCCGTAGCCATTGGCCACTGGTCGTGTTACTGGCGCTAGTCGTCTTGGCGCATATCCCGCACATTACTGCGCCACCACTTGATCTGCATTCCTGGCGCCAAACTGATACGATGGCTGTCTCCCGAAACTTTGGAAATGAGTCTGCCAATCTATTTATGCCTCGTATTGATATGCGCGGCGCAAATAGTGGTGTTACTGGCATGGAGTTCCCGCTTTATAACTACATAGTATTTTTATTCAATTCCGTAGTTGGGTTTGCCCACTGGCATGGTCGATTGGTCACGCTAGCCTTCTCATTAATGGGGCTAATTTACTTCTGGGGGTTTGTCCGTCGCCGCTATAATATGCGCACGGCATATCTTGCTACTGTCAGCCTGAGTCTGATGCCACTGTGGTTTTTCTTCTCGAGAAATATACAGCCAGATATCCTTATGGTCAGCTTGGCGATTACCAGCCTGTATTATGGCCAGACATATGTAGCCACCGGCAAAAAGAAACATTTCTATGCAAGCATCGTCGCTTTGTCATTGGCTTGTCTGGTAAAAATCCCAGCAGTCTTTGCAGCTCTTCCGCTGGCCTACGTACTTGGGTACAAGAGAATCGTAAAGCTACTTACCTGGAAGGATGTTAGCCTCACCGCGCTTATTATGGTAGCGCCTACCGCAGCTTGGTACGTATGGTCGGCACATTTGAGCTCCAGCTATGGACTCGGGCAATACTTTTATGGTGAGCTCAGTCTGGCCGCTTCAATAACAATTGCCAAGACTAAGCTCTTCTGGAGTGTTATTAGACTCTATGTTCTTGAACTTAAGCCGACCAACTACCTCGCGTATATGGGCATATTATTCGGGTTGATTTATAGCTGGGTTAAACGCGATGCCTTACCTTTTATTTGGTGTGGATCAATTCTTATCTTCCTAGCGGTATTTGCTAATAAAAG
>CAYPFI010000112.1:0-2564 GCA_964410005.1 uncultured Candidatus Saccharibacteria bacterium
CCGATTATTCATTGCGAGAAGTGTGGCGCCGTTCCTGTTCCTGAAGATCAGCTGCCCGTCGTCCTGCCTAAGGTTGAAAGTTATGAAGTAGGTGAGAATGGTGAGAGTCCACTTGCTGCTATTCAGGACTGGGTGAATGTTGATTGTCCAACCTGTGACGCTCCAGCTAGGCGTGAGACCGACACGATGCCTAACTGGGCTGGCAGCAGTTGGTACTACTTGCGCTACTTTGACGCCAACAACAACCAGGCTTTTGCTGATCCCGAGAAGCTCAAATATTGGGGCGCTGTCGATATGTATCTCGGCGGCATGGAGCACACCACCCTGCACTTGCTCTACTCACGTTTCTGGCACCAATTCTTTTACGATCAGAAATTAGTCCCAACTCCCGAGCCTTATGCTGCACGACGCGGGCAGGGAATCGTCCTGGCTACCGATGGTCGCAAGATGAGCAAGAGCATCGGCAATGTTATTAATCCAACCGATGTCATTGCCAAAACTGGCGCCGATGCGCTGCGGCTCTACATCCTGTTTATGGCTCCCTATGATGAATCTACTGCTTGGAGCGAAGAGCACCTTGCTGGTGTGAGCCGTTTCTTGTATCGAGCTTGGGACTTGCTGCACAAGCCGCTCGATGAATCAGCTGATACGCTCGAGATGGACCGGATCATGCATAAGACCATCCAAAAAGTCGGCGATCACATTGAGCAGATGCGTTTTAATACCGCCGTCAGTACTCTCATGGAATGCGTAAACGCCCTTAGCAAGTTCGAGTCCCTTACGCCGACCGTAGCTCGACAACTCACGTTACTGCTCGCACCGCTCGCACCGCACATGGCTGAAGAAGTATGGCATGAACTTGGCGAGGCTGAGTCAATTCATCTTACGCCATGGCCTGCATTCGATCCGGAACTCGTAAAAGACGATGTAGTAGAAGTCGCCATCCAGGTAAATGGTAAACTCCGCGGTACCATGCCAGCCGCTACTGATGCTAGTAAGGACGAGCTCGAAGCTGCTGCTAAAGAGGTTGAATCCGTAAAGAAATATCTTGATCAGGGTGAAGTTGTTAAAACCATCGTTATCCCAAATAAGATGGTTAGTTTTGTGGTGCGCTAATGGGGCGCGAGGATGGCGAATTTCAAGATAGGCCAGGAGATGGAATGCCTGACGCTAAAAAAGCTGATCAATTTCTTCCACCTACTCATGCAACGATAGATGAGCTGAGCCGCCTGGTACTGACAAACATTAAGAAGAGTAACTCCCTGCGCACCTGGTTTTCAAAACTCCACTCCGATGCCACTGGAGAAATCATAGATATAGATCGAGTAGTTAGCCGTCATGATGATCAAAGACTTGCTCAGTATATGATCACCCTCCCCAATGGTAATCATTATGTATTTGATGGTGATTTAGATACACATGATACTATCAGCGAGCTGCGTATCGACGAAATCATTGAAGGGGAGAATTTTGAAGATGGTGATCTTCTTGAGTGATTCAAAGATCTTGATGCCATGGCTACAATCGATGACGAATCTCGCCCGATGGAAGATGAAGACTGGCTCATGTTGGGTTTACTTATGGACCAGGAACTCGATGCTAAATCGATTGTTAAGAATGATGGAGACGTGCGAGCTACTCGCAAGCGTCTCACGAAGCGCCTAAAGCACTACACTCGAGATAATGGTCAATACGAAGCAATGAGTCGGTTTGAGAAAGACGGCGAGAAGCTCAGCTTACATCTCAAGGAAGAAGGTTCAGAGTCACCAGGGGTTAGCTCCCTAGAGATTATTCACCTGGAAGATGAGGCGAATGATCGTTATGCCCAATGTTCAATGTACGATATTATGATGGACGGTGATGAGCAGCGTACCCTTCGCGTTATGAAGTTTCGAGTTGATAAGCTTGCAGATGATCAAGAACGAAATAGGCTTGAAGAGCAGCTGGATACAGAAAATGAGATGGGACTTCAGCAGCCCACCCAAGAAGATTTCCAGGAAGCGATCGCCCTTATCGAGCGCTTTACCAAACCAGAGTAATTTGCGCCACAAGGGTATGTTTGCTATCATATAGCTCAAGAGTGCGTGAAAACACCAGAGGGAGTCGGCCAGCAATGGCTACCTTTTCGTGTTACTAACGCTCCTTACAACTAAACAAAGGATTGTAAAATGGCAGTACCTAAAAAACGCCGTAGCAGCAGCAAGCAAGGTAAGCACCGTAGCCACCAGGCTCTCAAGCCAGTCGAAGTAGTGGGCGGCGCACCTCGTCGTCTATCGAGAGCTATCAAGCTTGGCCTCGTAAAACTAAAGCGTAGCTAAAGGGCATCAATGGCATCTAATCGTCACCTTGGTCGCATCGTCGCCATGCAAACCCTCTATGAGTATGATTTCCGTGGAGGTGAAGCTGAGAATGTAGATCTCCAAGAGGTCTTGAACCGTAACCTTGGCGAATATGATCAGAATATTGACGATAAAGAGTTTGTAAGAAAATTGGTGCGTGAAGTATCAACTCGCCAAGTCGAAATTGATGCCATTATTAGTCCAGCAGCCCCCGAGTGGCCGATT
>CAYPFI010000113.1:0-2488 GCA_964410005.1 uncultured Candidatus Saccharibacteria bacterium
TTTTAAGCAGGTGGTCTTGGTGACGTTCCGCGGGTTCGGTACTCTCTTTTGGTTTTGTGCTGCGGAGGACAAAACCAAAATGAACCTTCAGGCCCCGTGCTCTTAAAAGTACTTTTCTCGTTTTTGCCACTTTGTTGCAAATATACTGTCTTTTCGCCACTTAGTGGCAAAAAGCAGAGAAGTGTTATTTTGGGGTGGGGACCTGGGCGCTGCGTAAATAATCATTGACATAAGCGCTTTACAGGTGTATGATTATCGGGTTCAGAAAATCCGTCGTTCCAAGGGGGAACAAGCAGTTGACCAGTAAGGAAATGCACGTCATTTCGGCGGCACTTGTCGTCGGGGCATTGATCGTCATTGCGCTGATCTTCGCCTACCGAGCAAAGGTGATCGGCTGATGGACGCTCTCCGCAACCTGTTCGCGGTCGTGGTGTTCGTCGCTCTGGCGGCCTACGGTGCCTACTGGGTGAACGAGCACTCGCAGCTCAAACCCGAGAGCACGCCCACGGTCATCGTCAACACCAACTCGCCGGTCGGAGCCTCCGGGCCCTGACCGACAACCCGTCCACGTCCACGGAGGAGGTGGCGCTATACGCGCCGCCTCTCTCCCCAACCTGTTATACTTTAGACTATGCTTATTTTAGGAATCGAAACTAGTTGTGATGAAACTGCTGCAGCCGTAGTGCGTGATGGCGAGGAAGTTTTAAGTAACGCCATTGTTTCACAGATCGAGATTCATAACGAATATGGTGGAGTTGTCCCGGAGATTTCGGCCCGTAGCCATATCGAGGCAATTTTGCCAGTGGTCGATAAGGGGTTGCGCGATGCCAATGTTACCTGGGACGATATTGACGGGATTGCGGTTACGCAAGGACCTGGTTTGCTAGGCTCACTGTTGATTGGTGTACTGACGGCTAGGATGTTGTCAAAATTACATAAGAAACCACTCTATGCAGTTAATCATGTGGTGGCTCATACCTACGCCAATATGTTGATTGACCAAGAGATCGAATTCCCCCTTTTATCCCTCAGTGTATCTGGTAACCATAGCCACTTTTTGATCTTCCATGACTACCTTGATTATGAACTTCTGGCTTCAACTCAGGATGATGCAGCAGGCGAGGCGTTTGATAAAGTTGCCCGCATGCTTGGACTTCCCTATCCTGGTGGTCCTAGTATCGACAAAGCCGCTCGTGAGGGCGACGAGAGTGCCTACAAACTGCCTAAACCACGCGTTGAGGGCAAACCACTGGCCTTTAGTTTTAGCGGCCTCAAAACGGCTGTATTGCGCATATTACAAAAAGAGGTTGGCGGCGACCATACTATGCTGAGTTTTGAGATTGCTGATAAATTGTCACAAGAGCAGATTAATAACATGGCGGCTAGCTTTCAGCGTACCGCCTGCGAGATTCTGGCTGATAAGTTAGAGCTTGCTTATAAAGAGTATCAGCCAAAAACGGTCGTGATTGCTGGAGGTGTGGCGGCCAATTTGCGCCTGCGTGACGAAGTCCAAAAGCGCTTTGATGCCGAGATGCATTACGCCCCCATGAGTTTATGTACTGACAATGCTGCCATGATTGCCTCCATGGGCTATCAGTTGGCCCTACAAAACAAAACTGCCGACCCCAACACCCTTGAAGCCGACAGTAATTTAGCCATTTAGAGATTAAACGTTGCCTTGATCGCCGGGAGTTGCGTCCGGAGCAGCCGGTGCAGGCTGAACGGCATCTCGGATAAATGAATGCTCGTTACTGTCTCCTGTTGGCTCAACCGGGGCAGCAGGTGCTTGGCCTGATGGGACATCTGACTTATCGATAATCATCGTTGGAGCTGGTACAGGCTCGACGGCTGAGGGCACATCGCCTGGAATATCGCTCTGAGTAATTAAGTCTGGAACTACCGTAAGTTCTGGCTGGGGATGAGCCTGCAGATCTTCAGGTACCTCAATGGGTTCAGGTGCTGGTTGCTCTGCAGTATCAGGCTGCGGGGCTACTGGTACTTGCCCGCGTGTAATAATCTGTGGGGTTTCGTCGGCTTGATCCGAAGCATGTTGTTCTTGAGCAATCTGAGCACTAGCTTGTGCAACCTCTGGTTCTACGGGTGCAGTTTCTTGAGGAAGCGAATCCTTGAGTGGATCCTCGGCAGCCACACCTTCAAATGTTGCTCGTAATTCATCAAGAGCTCGCTGAGTTTCATCAATCTTGGCAAGTACTTTTTCTCGATCAAAGCCAGCTTCGTTGGTCTCGACTGCTTCGGGCACGACTTCTGTAACAGGACCTGTTGTCTCGGCTACTTCAGCATCAGGAGCTTCGAGCAAACTTTCGGGGTCTAGAGCACCTGCGGGGAGGTCAGTTTCGGTAACCGCTGCTGGAGTTAAGTCTTGCAGATCGACTTCTGCCGCAACGGGCGCTACTGTTGGGTCAACGGGGGCTTCGCTACCGCCTGGAGGTAATTGTCCATCTACCATAAAACTGTTCCTATCGTTATT
>CAYPFI010000114.1:0-2457 GCA_964410005.1 uncultured Candidatus Saccharibacteria bacterium
CATATCATGGCTGCAGCAAAGAAAACTAACGGTGCCCCTAGCGATGTTATGGGCTTCCTCAACTATTATTTGGTAGAGAAGGCTCCGTTTAGCCTGCCTCAAGGCCTGGTGGACTTCCTCGTAAAGATCGCTCCAGTTGTATCACTCATCCTGGGCGTTCTCGGCCTTATTGGTGCCTTTGCATTATTCGGTCTCGGTTCAATCCTTGGACCATTCGTAGTACTTGGTGGTGGCGCAGCTGCTCTCGGTAGCACCTTCTTAGCAGCTGTCTTCTCAGGTATCATCGCCGTTATGTACCTGATGGCTTATTCCGGTCTTAAGAAGCGCAAATTAAGCGGCTGGAACCTCTTGTTCTATATTGAGACTCTCTATGTCGTCAGCGACCTAGTTAACGTTCGCATCGCCAGTGCTGTCCTCAGTGCCGTTATCGGTTACTACTTCCTCTTCCAGATGCGCGCCGCTTACAAGAAATAGTGCTGTTTACTGATCAAATCCGCCTAGCTATCGATACCGCTGCTCGAGCCTATGACGGCCAGCGTCGCAAAGATCAGCAAGCTACGCCCGTCATGAGTCACCCTTTTGGGGTGGCTATGATTTTGGCTCAGTATCCTGATATTTCTGAAGACACGATTATTGCAGGGCTGCTGCATGACGTGGTTGAGGATGTCGACCCCAAAGTCTATTCCTCTGATGATATGCGTAACGACTTTGGCGAAGATGTGCTTGAAATTGTTCGGCAAGTTAGTGATGATGCCCGTATTAAAGATTGGCAACTCCGTAAGCAGGCGTACTTACGTGAGCTAGAAACTGCTCGAACTGAAGCCTTGATGGTGAGTGCCGCTGATATGACCCATAATCTTGCTTCATTCGTTGACAGCTACAAGCAAAGTCCTGAACTGTTTGGCAGGCGTTTTGCTGGTACGCCCCAGCAACAATTATGGTTCTATGGCGAACGAGCCGGCCTTATTCATCAGCGACTCGAACATCCCATCGCCGAAGGCGCACTTGAGGCCTACTCTCGATTTGAGGAAGTACTCTCTACTTCGCATAAAGTTTAACATTGTTATAACAATGTATAATTAAGCTATGAACGAGAACGATCTCGAAACATTTCTGCTTAAGGTCCGAACCAAGACCTACGCTGCTGGCACGGGCAAGACTGATCCATTACTGCCAGGTTCAGTGCAGTACGAGCACGTCGACGGTGATTACTCTTATCGAGATATTTACTATCTGGGCAATGATATTTTTCCGGGTCTCGAGACAGTGTTTTATAAGGGGAAACCCATCTGGTCAATGTCGTACTATGGTAACTTCTCGGGCATGACTGAGGAGCAGGCTGACACCATGTTGCGCAAAGCTCTTGTAGACGTGTGGGAAACGACTCGTATTTATAAACACATAGAGAAAGATTACGGCGATTTTCGTTATGTTTGCGCTGGCAAAGGCTCAATTGATGAAGTATCTGGTACTGAGGAGATCTTTGTTGGCGATAAACGCGTCTACTTCTTTTACTACGCGGGTGGATTTATAGGAGAATAACCAAAAACCCCTCCTCATAAGAGAAGGGGTTCAGGTTTTGACGTGCCGTTAGGCTAGGTCTTATAACAGACCAAGCTTACGGGCACAGGCAGGCCATGGACTCCAGCCACGTCGGGCTTGGGTCTCGCGGACCTTAGCATCCTGAACTTCAGGGGGAGCAAGGTCGGGGCGAGCATAGCCACCGTAGTTGGACCAGGTACCAAGGTTGTACTGGTAGGCACCGTAGTAACCATTACCGCTGTTTCGAGCGTAGTTACCACCGGCCTCACACTGACGCAGAGCCGTAAGGTTGGCGTCAGTAGTACCACCACCGACTACCTTTTGAGGGGTAGCGGCAGCAGCCTTGGCACGGGCTTGAGCAATTTTAGCCTGAGTAGCAGCTTCCGCCTCGGCCTGCTTGGCCTTGAGCGGGGCAACTACTTCAATGTCAAAGTTAGGAACTTGAGGGGCTTTAGCGCCCTCAACGGCTGCAGTATAGACTGTTTGAGCAACCTGTCCGTTAGACTCAGCCTGAGCTGAGGCGGTAGTAGCGATAGGCAACGGACTTACTACCTGAGCTGCTAGGGTTAAACCTGCAAGCAGCATGTATGAGAACTTGTCCATAGTCATGGTCCGAAGACCAATGGCTCCTTGTGTTAACTCTCACCTTCGCCCTTATCACAAGGCATGAAAAATGCCCTGTTTTAAGGGATGCGTACAATACTACACCATAAGCACAATAATGTCAAGAGTATTCTTCTCATGCTTATCTGTTGGGACTAAAATAGATCTATAAAATCAGCATAGAATCGCCGTAGCTGAGAAAGCGATAATCGCTGTTAAGGGCATGTTCATAAGCCGGTAGTAAGTGGTTCCATCCGGCAAAAGCGGCGGCTAACATCAGAACGGTGCTTTTAGGAGCATGGTAGTTGGTCA
>CAYPFI010000115.1:0-2438 GCA_964410005.1 uncultured Candidatus Saccharibacteria bacterium
GGTCTGATACTGATTCGAGCTGCCTGGAAGGCTCTACAAGAAGCCCGCGGTGGTCACGAGATTGAAGACGAGGTTGAGATTACTGATAAGCGTATGTGGAAGGCTCTTAACAAAGTGTTACCGATTCATGCTAGGTTTGATGGCCACAAACTTACTACAAAAGTTGATGGAAAACGTATGCTGACTTTGATGGCGGCCGTTATTATCTTAATTGAGCTTACCGATATTATCTTTGCTATCGATAGTGTGCCAGCTGTCTTGGCCGTTAGTCCCGATCGCTTCATTGCCTATTCCAGTAATGTGTTTGCGCTCTTGGGTCTTCGTGCGCTTTTCTTTGTCTATCAATCGGTGGCCAGTAAGTTCTGGGCTCTTAGCTGGGCACTGGCCGGTATTTTGGGCTGGATTGGCTTTAAGATGATGGCCGCTCCACTTGGTCTGCATGTCCACGTCGGCGTAAGTCTAGCGGTGCTGGCAACCTTCCTCGGCGGCAGTATTATTGTCTCCCTCGTCTGGCCACACGGCATCCGCCCCAAGAAGATACATATCGAAGATTAGCTAGTTCTGATATAATAGTCTCGTTATTAAGCCCAGGTTACCGGTAGCCCGTCTCGCGGAACAACTACCTTCTGGCAGCATTACCTTGAGATCTATATCAACGTAATAAGGAGTCATGTATGGCAAACCATCATAAAATGACACCCGAAGACCAGCAGGACTGGTATGAGCGAACACACAAGCACTGGCGTGCTTGGGGCTCATGGTTCAGTTGGGGTTCACCTGTAGGACTGAGCATCTTCTTGCTCACCCTCACCGGCTGCATCTGGGTTCTCGCCCAAGTGTTCTAGTCCGAGATAAAAGAGACCTTAACGGGTCTCTTTTTAGTTTGTGCGAAGAATCTTCTCCATAGCTTTGCCTTTCGCCACTTCATCCACTAGCTTGTCCATATAACGAATCTCCTGAGTGGTAGCATCTTCGATATCTTCAACCCGAACGCCACAAATAACACCCGTAATATTCTTTCGAGCAGGATTGAGTTTTGGAGCTTTTGCAATAAATGTTTCGAGATCCATATCTAAGGTAGCGAGGTCCTTCTTGTCATAACCCGTTAGCCAGCTGATCACTTCATCGACCTGCGCCTTGTTCTGGCCCTTCCGTTCGGCCTTAGCTATATACAGCGGATAAACACCGGCGAAGTTGATTTTATAGATGCGAGGTGTGTCCATAGTAAGTTTATTATAAGAGTTATAAACGAGAATCGCCACCTCCAGGGCGATGTTTGTTTCTCGCGCCGGAAATGGCGTAACGGGACGGGATGACGGTCACTCGATGTACCCCTCGAACGTGCAGGTCAGGTACTTCACCCAGACCTTACCCCACGGCAGGATGCCCATGTAGACGGGCAGCTTCTTCTGACCCTTCTCCTTGAGCTCGCCACTCTTGATCTGATCGATCGAGTACGTGGCGGCTGCTTCGGGCGTGAGGGTGCGGAACTCAGCTTCGTGTCCCTCAGGAGCCGAGACGACGACGAACTGCTTCTGCCGGACGACGGTCTTGGTGTCGTCGAGGACGTGCAACGTCAGGAGGGAACCCGGACGGATGAGACCAAGGGCGGCCTCACCTTTCAGGGGATGGTTTCGGACAATTTCAAGAGTAGCCATGACTGGCCCTTCTGTACGCCGGACAATTGAATACGCCTACATTACCACAAAAGCTGAAATAATACTAGTATAAACGCGAAACCGCCACTCACAGGGAGCGACGAATTTCACGTACTCCCCGCGAGAAGCGGGTTGGGTGGGTGGTGGCTGGAGCTGGCGGTCAGCTGCCGCAGCAGATCAGGATCGCTCCGATGACGAGCATCGCCTAGCAGGTGATCCGGAAGTTCCGGTCGGTGTGGCTGCGTCGAGGGGTCGGTCCCCAGCCGTCACCCATCGGATTCCTCCTTCTTGGGGAAGATCTCCTCGTGAGCACCCACGACGATGCCGATGACACCGCCGAGGGCGATGAGCATGATGCCCAACTTCTTGAGCTTGTCCATTGTTCTTTCCAATCAGGAACTTCTTCTCTCGGTATGAGATCCGAACTATATTATCATAAAAACACTAAAAAGTCTATACTTCAGATCATCAACCACCTTCTCCACCCGCCATAGGTTTGTTATGATACACCTATGCACCCAACTCAACTCGAAATCCTAGATAGCCTACGACAAAGTGAGTCACGAAAGTTTAGTGACCTACTAAGTGATGTGGCCGAGACATCAGATAACCTGACGTATCATCTTAAAAGACTGCTTAAAGCTGGGCTGATCGAGTCGCCTGTTAAAGGTGAATATGGGTTGGCCGAAAACGGCCTTATTTACCTTAATAACAACCTTGAGTTGAATCACGATTTATTTCCGACGGTATCTTGCATGTTGGAACTTTATGATAGAGATG
>CAYPFI010000116.1:0-2385 GCA_964410005.1 uncultured Candidatus Saccharibacteria bacterium
AAACCGTTATGGGTCTACTAACGAGGTTGGCATCTTTGAGATGGTTAACGAGGGCCTAAAGCCCGTCTCGAATCCAAGTGAAGCGCTGCTTGCTGAGCGCCAAGAGAGCCCTGGGTCAGCCGTATTGGCCACGATGGAGGGCACGCGGCCGTTACTCGTAGAAGTTCAGGCTCTCGTATCAACTACGGCCTTCGGCTATCCTAAGCGCACTGCTGCTGGGTTTGACCTCAATAGGCTCAACCTACTTGTTGCTGTCTTGCAAAAGCGTGGCGGGCTTAACCTGAGTAATCAGGACATTTATGTAAACATAGTCGGTGGTCTCAAAATTAACGAACCGGCCGCAGATGTGGCAGTTATACTGGCTATTGCCTCAGCTTTTAAAGACAAGTCTCTACCAAAAGGCCTGGTTTGCTTTGGTGAAGTTGGATTAAGTGGCGAGATTCGGTCGGTGCCACATGCGCAGCGTCGCGTAGCTGAAGCTGCCAAGCTTGGATTTACTAAGGCCTTTGGGCCAGCTCGTGGTGCTCAAAAAGAACTCAAAGGTCTGCGCAACGTTACCGACGCGCTAAAGATCGTAAATTAAGATCAACTAAATAGAGCCGTTGTCGGATGCACCGTTGGACGAGCTGAAACTCCAGGTGTGTCCACCACCACCTGCATTGTAGGTCTTAGGTGAGGCGTAGCCGCCAGTGTAGCGAGCTATACCATCAATCTTAAGTGTGAAGACGGCTGATCCGTCATTGGACCACGTGAAGGTAATGTTGTTGCCGCTTCGGCCCACATTGACGGTCGATGCAGTCCCGCCCGAAACCGTCTCTACCTGACTATCGCTACTGTAGAAGCCGGAATCGATAACCGTTGCCTGAACCTTATGACTACCTGGGTCGCTTACATTGTAGGGTAGGGAATAGCTGCCATTGCCGCTCACTTCTTTACTGCCGATTATTTGTCCGTCGAGTTTTATCTGAATCCTGGCGGCTGGGAAGGTTCCGCTGGTTGCTGTTGCCTTGAATACGTAGTTGCCTGCGCTGCCGCTCACTTCTAGAGCGGCTGTTGGCTTTACGTCGCTACAACTATGCTTGTCGTCTTTACCGCCGGCACCTCCCGCTTTTGATCCATAGCTAAAGCCTAGTCCGGCAATTACACCGGTATTCCAGCGAGTATATTGCGAATCGGTAGCTGGAATTTCAGGCAATACTGAGCCGCTACCATTATTCTCGATGGCGAGCTCCGGCGTACATTCGGTGGCTTCTTTACCACTGACTTTATCGATACGAGTTGAGCCGCTGTTATCGGCGGTGGCTGGCTTGTACCAAGAGGGGAAGATGTCCGTGCGCTTGTTGGTGGTTGTGGACGTTGCCAGGCGTCCCGTTGTGGCATCGAGTGTGACTTCCTTAATACCGGCTGGTCGGACAAACGCTTCAGTCTTAGTGCCGGCCAGGGCTTTCTTCATGAAGCTGTTCCAGACTGGCGCCGAGACTGAGCTGGCCGACTGGGTCATGGCAGTATTGTCGTTATTGCCCGCCCATACGCCGGCTACCAGATTGGTGCTGTAGCCCATAGTCCAGGCATCGCGGTAGTCAGTAGTGGTACCGGTCTTGGCAGCTACGGTTTGTCCAGGAACGACCAGTGGGTTATTCTGGCCAAAGATGTAGGCACGGGCGTTGTTATCGCTCATGACGTTGTTCATGAGGTAGGCTACTTGCGGGTCAAGTACACGCTTAGGGGTTTTAGGCTTTGTATTATCCTCGAGTACCTTAGCATTTGGATCAGTCACCTTTAGAATTGGCGTTGACTCATAGTGGACGCCGCCATTTGCAAAGGACTCAAAAGCATTCACCATATCAACCTGCTTAACCTCATGAGAACCAAGTACGGTTTCGATAGTGTAGGTATCGTCCTTAGGAAGGGTGGTAAGTCCCATCTTGCGCGCCGTGTCGATGGTGTCATCAGCGCCGGCCATATAGAAGGCCTTAACGGCTGGGATGTTCAGCGAGCCGGCTAGGGCTGAGCGGAACGATTGTACGCCATAGAATTTATTAGTGTAGTTCTTTGGCACGTAGTTACCAAAGTCGGTTTTGACGTCGTAGACGGTGGTACCTGGGCCGTAGTTCTTACTAAACAGGGTAGCGTACGCAAATGGCTTAAAGCTCGAGCCCGGTTGGCGCTTAGATGTTGCTACATTAACCGCACCAAAGTTCTCGTCGCTGAAGTCGTAGCTACCGACCATGGCTAGGATTTGACCCGTCTTGGGATCACCGGCTGTCAAAGCGGCATTGCTACCGCCAAGCTTACGCACTGTAGCAATATTGTCAGTGATGGCGTCCTCGGCAGCCTTTTGCTTATCAAGGTCAAGCGTAGTGGTGACATCAAGTCCACCCTCAG
>CAYPFI010000117.1:0-2310 GCA_964410005.1 uncultured Candidatus Saccharibacteria bacterium
ATCACTCTTCGTCGTGGGTTCTATCGCGCCATTCTTAGCTATGTAAATTCTGGTATGATTAGGTTATGAACACAAACCCAAATGCCACTACTATCCTATGCTTTGGTGATTCAAACACCAATGGTGCCACACCCGATCAGTCAGGCCGTTTTCCGGCTGATGTGCGATGGGTGGGGCAACTTCAGAACCTGTTAGGCCCTGACTATTATGTAATCGAAGAAGGTCTTGGCGGCCGCACAACTAACAGTGATCATTTCCGCGAAACAAAAGCGGGGCGGAACGGCTTTACTTATTACAAGCCTGCGCTAGAAACTCATTTGCCACTTAATGTGATCGTTATTATGCTCGGAACCAATGATGTAAAGAACATCTACGAGAAGACGTCTGATGAAATTGTTAATTCATTGGTTGAATATGTTACGTATACCCGAGACAAGGTGAAAGAACGAGAACTGCGCCAGCCGCAGATTGTTCTTGTAAGTCCGGCTCCACTTGACGAGCGTTGTCTGCAGGATGTGTACGATGAAGAGTCAATTCGAAAATCAATTGAGTTAGCCCAAAAGATTAATACCATGGCGGATAAACTCGATTGTAGCTTTGTTGACGCAGGTAAGTACGCTGAAGTCGGCGATGATGGCATTCATTTAACTCGTGAGTCGCAGGGCACACTTGCACAAGCTATCGCCGAGGTTATTACTTCGCTGAAGCAGTCCTAGATCGTCTATTTAAGATCCCTTGAACTGAGGGGCTAATAGCCTTGTCGGTACGGTGGATACAGCCAACCCAACAGCAGGGGCGGCGTTTGCCTTCGCCAAGTTCGGTGACGGTTCGTTGAAGGTGATTGAGGCGAGTAGCTTCCTGTTTTACGCTAATATTCCAACAAATCCACTCATTGCGGGCTAACGGCGTAATCTTGTTCCAAGCCTCAACGGCTTTTGGGTCGGCGCTTAGTGCCTTGCGTAAGTCATCGGGCATTTTGTGAGCGGCGCTGTCGTCAATCAACTCTACACTACTCATAGCGCAGTGCCTCAATTGGATCCAGTTTACTTGCTCGTCTGGCTGGCAGCGTTCCAGCTAGGAAGGCAATACCCATAACAATGAAGGCAATGATCAGTATCGATGTTAGTGGGAAGACAGTAAGCTCGAAGCCCTGCAGGTCTTTTAAGAAAGTACTGGTCGCCACTTGGTTGGCAATCTGACCGACGCCGATGGCTGCCAGCATACCGAGAATACTGCCCCAAAAACCAATCAGAATGGCTTCGATACTAAACAGTGCGAAGACACGATGTCGGCTCATGCCCATGGCCTTCATCAAGCCGATTTCCTTAGTGCGCTCTTGCACGGCCATGTACAGCGTATTGATGATGCCAAAACTGGCGGCGAGGAGGGCAATGGCGCCAAAGAACAAGAGGACATAGGTGATGGCCTTAATGACTTGGTCGATAATGCCGATCTGATCTTGGATAGTTTGGGCCGTGAAGCCCTCTTTATCGAGACTTTTCTTTGTCTGGTCGATTTGCTCCTTGCTTAGGCCCGGTGTCATGTAGGCTGCTGCAGCCGTAACTTCGTCGCGGTTTGAGGCCGGCAGACCAATAGTTCGCGCCGTATCCATGCTGAGCATTAACGCGCTATTACCGCTGGCGCCGGCTGAAGTGAGGAGGGAGGTGCTCTGTACGCCAACAACGACTGCCGTAATGGTGGTTTGCTGCCCTGTGGCTGGGCTGATCATCACGAGCTTCACCTGCTTGTTAATCGCGTCTTTGGCGTTGCCAAGACCCATAGGCTCGACGTAGGAAACAGGGAGCAGCAATTCGTGATCCGTTGCTTTATTGTTTGGCAGCCGTCCGGCTTCGAGTTCTAGATTAGTCTCGTCAATATATGAAGAAACCGTTAAATCATACTTCTTGTTATCGGCATATTGCGCATACTGCGTGGCAGCCGAGCGGACGGGCTCGACACGATCGATGTTCTTTTGGCTATCAATCGTCTTTAAGTCTTCAGGGCTTAGCGTTGGAATTTGGGTCAGGCTAGCACCATCAATACTCTTCTTCTCAGGATTGTACTCTTTAGGGCCGGAGTCGAATGAAACATCAACCTTAGGCTGAACCATCAAAACGTTTTCGGCGCCAACATTACCAAGCTGCTCATTAATGTATGACGATATGCCTGAGCTGATACCGACGACAAGTGTGAGCGTAAAGGCACCAATAAAGATCGAAATAATCGTTAGAATAGTTCGCGCCTTACTACGGAAGAGGTTGGCATTGGCCGTACGGAGGATGTCGCGGAACTTCATTAGTTAACCTCCTT
>CAYPFI010000118.1:0-2206 GCA_964410005.1 uncultured Candidatus Saccharibacteria bacterium
AATGTCAATACTTTTTATAATGAATATCCAAAAAATCAATGAAAAAGCTCATGGTTATCCACAGAAATTGCGGGATCTGGCCAGTGTGCCCAAACAACTTTACCTGGTAGGGAACACTCAACTCCTCGAGAAAAACGACACCAGACCCCTCATCGCCATCATTGGCTCGCGCAATCCAACCCTATACGGCGAGGAGGTGACCCGTAAGTTTGCCTCTGAACTGGCAGCAATTGGAGCCATTGTGATTAGTGGCCTGGCTTTAGGCATCGATGCCATCGCCCATAAAGCGGTGGTCGACCAAGGCTTGCCGACTATTGCCGTCCAAGCTAGGGGACTCGATGAAATATATCCGACCGAAAACCATGAACTCGGGAAAGCTATCTTAGAAAATAACGGTTTGATTATCAGTGAGTATCCACCCAAAGTCGGCGCTTTTAAGCAGAACTTTGTCGCCCGTAATCGGATCGTAGCCGCCCTGAGCGACGGAGTAGTTGTAACCGAAGCCGGAGAATCGAGCGGAACTTCTCATACGGTTCGCTTTGCCCTGGAGGCCAACCGACCTGTTATGGCCGTGCCTGGCCCCATTACTAGTACCCGCAGCGCCGGCACTAATAATCTGATTCGTACCGGCTCCACACCTGTTACCTGTGTCGAAGACATCTTAAACGCCATCGAGCTTACAGCAAACATAAAGCTCAAACCTATTAAGGCCGAGAGCAGGGAAGAGCAAATAATCATTGACCTGATGAATGATGGAGTGAGCCAGAGCGAAGAGCTTATCGTCAAAAGTAAGTTGTCGGCCAGTGAGTTTGCCAACCTTGTCAGCCTCATGGAAATAGCAGGAAAAGTTACCAATCTTGGCGCTGGCAACTGGGTGCTTCGCAATTGACATTTAACAGGTTTAAGCGTAGGATTATAGCGTTCTGACGTCCATCCCAAAGGGGAACCCAATGAAGTCTCGGCTTCAGGAAATTGCCGATTTCATGGATCGGCACCACTTCACCTACCACGAGACCAACCACAGCGGCCGTCGAGTCGAGGCCTGCACGCTCCTCGCCGTGCTCATCATCTTCGGCAATGTGGCAGCCCTCGTCCTCGTCGCTGTTCTCACGCTCTTCACGATGAAGGCCATCAGCATGATGCATCGTCGGGTCGAGCTGGAGGAGGCAACATGATCCCGATGGTTCCGGTTGGCTCATCAGGCAAGGGAGATCTGTGGGTGGAGCTGGCGGTGTTCACCGTCATCTTCCTCCTGATCCCGGGTACCTTGAGCATCGTGTTCGTCTATGAGGCGCTCTTCAACCTCGAGACGCACATGGTGCCCACCCTGAGCCTGCCGATCACCTACATCCTCGTGATGTTTCTGCGCTGGACGCTGGCTCAGTACCGGCGCTTCAGCTGCACGAGCTCATGATCATCATCCGTCCGCCGCCCCGCGAGCCACCCCGCTTGCGGGGCCTCGCACTTTTAAGAGGCGTTATATAATGCTATAACTTGCCCTGCATGTTATAGAGCTTGGCATATAAGCCCTCTTTATCAAGCAGTACGTTATGATCGCCCCGCTCCATAATCTTGCCGCGCTTAATCACAATGATCTCGTCAGCATGACGTACCGTACTTAATCGATGGGCAATAATCACTGCCATGCGATCTTGCATTAAAGCCTTAAGACCAGCCTGTACGGCTTTTTCACTCTCGCTATCAAGTGCGCTGGTGGCTTCATCCAGGATAATCAGCTGCGGATGACGTAGCATAGCCCGCGCAATAGCCACTCGCTGCTTTTGGCCACCACTTAACTTAATGCCGCGCTCACCAACCTGAGTTTCGTAACCATCAGGCAAGTTATCAATAAACTCTCGTAGATACGATCGATCAACTGCTAAATCGATTTCTTCACGAGTAGCCTCTGGTCGTGCCAACTTAAGATTTTCTTCGAGATCGGCATTAAATAATGCGACGTCCTGCATCACCACACCAAAGTGACTGCGCAGACTGTCGGCCTTAAAGTTTGCAATATCTTCACCATTAATCAGAATCTGGCCACTGGTCGGTTCGTAATAGCGCATAAGGAGCTTGGTGATGGTTGTCTTACCCGTACCGCTCGGCCCCACCAGGGCAATAGTCTTATTACCTGATACTTCGAAACTAATCTTATCGAGCACGTTGTTGGTGTGGTTTGGGTAATGGAAGCTAACGTTCTTAAACT
>CAYPFI010000119.1:0-2178 GCA_964410005.1 uncultured Candidatus Saccharibacteria bacterium
GAGCTTCTTGGTATCATCGGTTTTCTGGAGGGCCTTCTTATTAGAATCGCGGAAGATAAACTCGACCAATGCTGCCGCGGCCAGAGTGCCAATTATCTGTGGCATGTGGGTGGTCAAGAAGCTCGTATTAAAGCTGGTGCCCGACCACGACAGGCCCATGCCAACAAACGTGCCAACGGTAGCCAGGATAGTTCCCTTGCGACCAAACAGGCCTGCGACGATAATTACACCCAGCCACAAGGCAAAGTATGGGGACTCAAAGCCGCCGGTGCCGATAATAAGCAGAATAATATTAAAGATGGATACAAGAGTCATAATGAGCGCCGAGGCATACTCAGAGCGCTTCTTCACCTGATTGTGGCCAATGGCAAAGTACGTAAGAGCTACCAGACTGGTGCCGATAAGAAGTTGTGGCGGGACAAGGCTGACATCAGAGTTATTAAGGAGATTAAGAGCGGAGACGATAACAACTAGACCGCTGGCCACGGCCTCAATATTAACGAGGGTAGTATATTGTTGATAACGCGCCACAAAAGTCCTTATGCTTGGAATCTATTATGCCTGTTTGGGTTGAGAAGTTCAATGATATTTGCTAGAATGATCTGGTTCCGAACAGTTCTCGGCCCTATATCTTCGATATACGGACCTCACTCAGAAAACAAGCATGTGCAAGCACCGCTTTCTTTCTTCGTTCGGCCCTATCGTCTAGCGGCTAGGACACCGGATTCTCATTCCGGCAACCGGGGTTCGATTCCCCGTAGGGCTACCATGATTTTATGCCTACATAAAGCTATAATTTAGCTTCTTGCAAAACCTAGTAACAAAATCCCGCCCAGAGCGAAAACCAAACCAACTAACAGTCGTTTATAGTGCTTTGCGACGGATATTTCTTTAAAGTAGATGATGCCGATCCCAACAGTCCAGATGGTATTAAGCTGAATGACTGTGAAGGCTATCGATGCAGGTAAGTGCTTATACGATTGGAGCTGAAAGAAGCTAGCACCTAGATATAGAAGTCCTGCCGCTAATGCTAATCTACTGTCTCGATTGCCTAAGCTGGGTTTAGGTAGCTTCTTGCCAGTAATCAAAATATAGAGAGCGATACTTAGCATGATTGCAAAGCTCCACACTACTTGTTGCGAGTATACGCCTACATTTGTGGTCACATACTTTTGAATTACCGCTACGGTGCCAAAGCCTAGTCCGGCGAGTGTTGCCAGATAAACACCCTTCATATTTGCCTTGGCCTGCTCTTTTGAGTCCGAAATAGTAAATGCGAGCGCTGAAGCGAATATGGCTAGTCCAGCCAATAAAACAAAGAATGGCTTAGTGGTTTGCCATTCTGCTAAAAAGATAAGGCTTAGAACGGCTGCAATCGGTCCCTGGAGGTTCTTCCATTGATTGGATCGTGATAGTCCAATAGCGTCTATGGCTTTTACAAACGTAACGAACGAAGCGGCCCATATAGCTCCAGCTAGCAGCGACCATAACAGAACTGGTGAGATCGTCTCATGAAAGCCCAGAACAGGCTGAAAAGCATAAAGAAGTAGCGAGCTAGTAAAGAAGCCAATAGACATCAATAGGCTGAAGTCGAGTGGCTTTAGCTTGGACAGTTTACGAGGCACTACATAGAGGCTAAAGAATACTGAGCTTATAAATGCGAGAACAAAGCCTATCATGAGACATCAGGGTCTGAATAATATTCCTTGAAGCTGGTTGGGACACGAGTCATCCTCTCTTTTATCTCATCCTCCATGAAGCCCCCGATTACTAGTATGTCTGGCTGAGACTCGAGGTAGGTTTTGGCATCAAAAGTATCTGGAGACGTACGAAATGGCTTATATTGGCCATCTACTAGCGCGTGAGTGCCTGCTACATCAGCATGCGTGGCTCCATAAACAACACCTGATACTTCGGTGTTCACTGCCGCACCACAGCATTGAGTGCAAGGTTCAACTGTGCTAAGTAGAAAATGATCGGTGAGGTGTTTGGAGCCTTCCTTTTCTTGAGCCTCCCGTAGAGCCACAGTCTCGGCATGTTCGAGTGAATTGCCTGACTTATTTACTTGGTTAGTGGCTGAGGATACTATGATCAACTTTCCCTCTTCAGTTTTTCGAACAACCATGGCTGCGATAGGAAATTCGGTGGCATCAGATGAGTATGGGCTAGGAAGTTCTT
>CAYPFI010000120.1:0-2153 GCA_964410005.1 uncultured Candidatus Saccharibacteria bacterium
ATCCTTAACAATCTTGTAGGGCATGAGCTTAATGTCGCGTTGAACTTCCTCATCTTCAAACTTGCGGCCAATCAGACGCTTGGCACTAAAGATGGTGTTCTCGCCATTAATAACGGCTTGGCGTTTGGCGCTTTGTCCCACCAAACGCTCACCACTCTTGTTGGTAGCTACCATACTTGGCGTGGTGCGATTGCCCTCGGCGTTGGTGATGATGGTCGCTTGACCACCTTCCATAACGGCCATGGCACTGTTAGTTGTTCCTAAATCGATTCCAATAATTTTACCCATAATAATCTCCTTCTACTTTCTAATCACTTTGACCATTGCTGGTCGAATTACTTTACTCCCGAGCTTGTAGCCAGCTTGCAACTCCTCGGATACCTCTTCCTCGTCACCCTCACCATCGGCAGCGATGGCCTCCATAGTGTTGTGGTCAAAGGGTCGACCGACAGTCTCTACTTTGCTCACACCAATATTGGTAAAAGCATCTTGAGCTTGTTTGGCAACTCCGGCTACCCCCTTGGCCCAGGAATTCTCCTTGAGATCATCCGGGACGTGAGCCAGAGCGCGATCAATGTTATCGATAAGGGGCAGAAGCTGGAGGACAACGTCTTGTTTAGCCAGCTCCAGGATTGATGCTTGTTGGTCGGCAGCCCGGCGACGATAGTTGTCAAATTCGGCCTGTAGGCGCTGGAGGTGAGCGGTTAGTTCGCCGATCTGCTGAGCCGATTCGATATCGCTAGCAGCTCCAGCAACAAAGGCAGCCTCTTCGGCACCTTCTTGATCCTCGGGTATCTCATTGACCTGGTCTTGTATATCTTTTTTGCTCATCTCTACTTCCTCCTAATTCAATACTTCTTCAAGCAATCGGCCGGTGTAGTCTACGAGACCAATTGTCTTTTCGTAACTCTGACGCGTAGGACCAAGCACACCAACGTAGCTATTGCTGCTGAGCGGTGAGGCAAAGCGCGCAATAATCAAGCTGGCACCACTGGCTTTACCGATGGGGTTCTCGGTGCCAATGTAAACACTCAGACGACCTTCCGGGGCAGCTTCGCTAAGCCACTCATCAAGATTATCTAGCAATCGAGCAACCTCATAGGCTTGTGAGCCAAGCAGAAACTCGGGCTGACCAAATAAGCCTGCCAAGCCAGTAGTATAGAGGCCGTTGCCGGTAAAAGCCAAGCCCACATTGCCAGTAACTTCGGCTAGGCTATCAGCAGCCTGCTTAATAGATCGCTCCACTTCACCGGCACTACTCACACGCTTCGCAATAGCCCTGCTAACACGACCGTCAGCAGGAGCATTGTCTTTGGAGTTTACATATGCTCGATAACCTTTATCGGTGGGTACGCGACCAGCACTAATGTGCGGCTGATAAATCAATCCGAGTCGCTCTAGGGTAGCCATTTCTGATCGAATGGTAGCCGAACTGGCATCAAACATCTCACTCAAGGCCAGCGAACCAACTGGTTCGGCGGTTTGAGCATAGAGCTCAACTACACCATGCAAAATCGATTGTTGTCGGGGGGTCAAATTGGCACTCCAAGTTACTTAGCGCTAATGATTCTATTGTAATTAAATTAGCACTCAACTGTCAAGAGTGCTAATTTAGGACTGATTACGCTTGTTGCTTAGAGACTTCGACGTTTTATGAGAATAGAAGAAGCAGCGAAGATAGAAAGCAAGCCAAGAGCGGCAACGGCTACAGTGCTCTGACCAGTAGCGGCTAATTGCTGATCTCCAGCCGATGAAGTAACCGTTGGGACAATGTTGGCTGCCAGTTCGCTAGTTGCGCCGAATCCAGAATCAGTAGTGCCGTCAACAGCCGTAGTAGTAGCCGTAATACTCTTGCCAGCCATACTGGCGCTGCTCGGGAGCGTCAAATCAGCCACGAGGCCGGTGCCATTAGCAACCGTCGTCGATCCAAGGTAGGTTTTGCCGTCACCATGACCAGTACTATGTGGCGTATCACTAGAAAAGAACTCTACACGGTACTCGTCCGAAGGACTATCGGCAGCATCCAGATCAAAGGTAACTTTAAGATTGGTTCCGGTCTGTACGGCCGTGCTTAGCACGGGGAAGTTCATATAATTATTCGCACCTGTATCGGCATCGCTAGCGTCATTAGAGGTTACCCCCTCTTCATCTAC
>CAYPFI010000121.1:0-2067 GCA_964410005.1 uncultured Candidatus Saccharibacteria bacterium
ACACCCTCGGGGACATATACTTGCCCCAAGCCAATAGTCTTATTCTCGGCAAACTTCCCATCAACAATATCGACATGCACACGCTTAGCAGTTCGGGTAACGAGCTCGAGTCGTTCTTTATACTCCTCGGGTGTTTTAGCTAGAATACTTGGTACAATCTCAGCCATAGATATCAGCTATCTCTTTAATGCGGCGTTCATACTTAGGATTGGTACTAAACGCTTCCTCAAGCCAGGCTTCAGCAACATTAAAAGCTTCTTGCTCAGTCAGATAGCGAGCCGGTATGCACAACACATTGCTATTATTATCTTGCCTTGTCTCGCGGGCCACAGCCACATTCCAGCACACTGAGGCACGAATCCCACTTACGCGATTTGCCGCGATAGCCATACCTTCACCTGAGCCACACAGCAAAATAGCTCGAGCATCATCGTCATCGCCAATCACCTTGGTAGCAGCCATAAAAGCATACTTTGGATAATCATCCAGCTCGTCGAGACTATCGGCACCAAGGTCCACAACCTTGTAGCCCTTGTGATGTAAGTGCTCTAGCAATGCATTCTTGTATTCGTAACCGCCATGATCAGCTGCCAAGTAAATTGTTGATACACTCATATTTCCCCTTAATGTTTTAAGCTATGACCAGCCAACGCTACCATCTCAACCAGTCGATTACTATAACCCCACTCGTTGTCATACCAAGCAACGACCTTAACGAGGTCACCTCCAACGACTTTGGTGAGCGCCAGGTCGATGATCGCTGAATGGCTATCGCCAATGAGATCACTCGATACCAACGGTTCATTAGTGACAGCCAGAATTCCCTTGTAGCGCTCTTGTTTACTGGCATTTATTAAAATTTCATTAACTTCTTCAACAGTCGTCTTCTTCTTAGCAACCAATGTAATATCACTCAAGCTCACTACTGGGGTTGGTACGCGGATGCTCAAACCGTCGAACAAATCCTGTAACTCAGGAACCGTCAGAGCTGCGGCCTTAGCCGCACCAGTGGTCGTTGGCACAATATTCTCGGCAGCATTACGACCTTCACGCAAGTCTTTTGCTGGCGCGTCCTGCAAAGCCTGGCTAGCAGTATAGCTATGAATAGTTGTCATCATCGACTTCTCTATGCCTAAATGCGCACTTAAGACGGCCATAACAGGGGCAATACAGTTAGTAGTGCATGAGGCGTTCGAGATAGCTGCATGGTCATGCTTAAGATCTTTTTCATTAGCGCCGAATACAAAGGTTTCGTCGCCCTTACCCTCTTTGATAGGGGCACTCAAGACAACTTTCTTAGCGCCAGCCTGAATATGCAGATCGAGGTCCTCTGGCTTGGTAAAACGACCCGTACTTTCAATCACCACGTCGATGTCCAGCTCTTTCCAGGGGAGCTTGGCGGGCTCCTTCTCGGCCAGAACCTTTATGTGATGCTTATCGACAATCAGTGAATCTTCGTCAAAGCTGACAGCTGGTCCATAGGTACCATAGTTCGAATCATGCTTTAGCAGATAAGCCAGCGTTTTGGTGTCGCCGAGATCGTTAATGGCCACAACCTGCATATCATCACGAGCCGCTGCAATTTTAAAGGCATTGCGGCCGATCCGACCAAATCCATTTATAGCGATTTTTAGTTTCATAGAAGCTTCTTTCTTATGCTTCTATTGTACCGCGCTTATGGTTATAAGCTCAAGCTATCGTAGATATTCAATTGAGGCGCCGGTCGTTTGCAATGTGGGACCGCCCGATTGTACATATATCCTACCTTTAGACCTGTAACTTTGAGTGGCTCTAAATTCCTTACTGCAATGCTTCTCTGTTTTAGAAGTGCTGAATGCCTTGAGTGAGTCAGCTCGTTCGCGCTGTTGATTGCCATCGAGATTCCAAATCATGAATTGTATCTGGAATTAAATTAAATTAATAACAAGAATTTAAAAATAATTATGAGCATATAAATTTTTGAAACAAATGAACTCGAATACTTTTTTTTGAGATCTAAATACTTATTTGGACAACTAAAACTTAAATTAAGTATTTTGAGTTCCCATTTTCATTTTTGAGGAACTA
>CAYPFI010000122.1:0-1949 GCA_964410005.1 uncultured Candidatus Saccharibacteria bacterium
CGCTCTTCAAACTCGCCACGGAACTTGGTACCAGCTACCAATGTGCTGAGCTCTAATGTGACAATTCGTTTTTCGTGAAGACTTTCAGGTACGTCACCATCACTTATGCGTTGAGCTAAACCCTCGACGATGGCCGTTTTGCCAACACCAGGCTCGCCAATCAGCACTGGATTGTTCTTGCTGCGACGGCCGAGAATGGCCACCATGCGGTTAATCTGATCAGCGCGACCGACTACGGGATCGAGGTCACCATGGCGGGCTTTAAAGCTTAAGTCGACGCCATATTTATCTAGCGATGGTGTTTTGCTCTTATTTTTGCCCTTAGTGCCAGTGCCTTGCTTATCTTGTTCTTGTTGGCCAACGAGATATTCCTCGAGTGATGAACGCACGCCCTCAGGGTCAACGCTAATCTCACGCAGCACGGCATTAGCCCGGGCATTCTTCTGGCTCAAAATAGCAAAGAGGATGTGCTCGGTGCCGGCGTAGGGTTGACCGAATTCTTGAGCAATGCGATACGACAATGTCAGCGTCAGCTTTGCCGTTTCACTCAAGCCTTTGTTAAGACCAACGCTCATGACGCCCGGCGCTACCGCCATAGCAACTTGTGCTTTATCGAGACTCACGCCAGCATCTTTAAGGATCTGGGCGCCAACTGATTCTTCTTGCTGAAGCACGCCCAGCAACATGTGCTCTGTGCCAATATAGGGAGAGCCGAGCTGCGCCGCGATGACATCAGCAAACTCGAGACTATGTTTGGCATTGTCCGTAAAACGGTCAAAAAAGTCTTGGGTCTCTTGGCTCATGGCACCTCCTTGTTCTGACTCTAGTATACGCCAGTTGGCACTCGTAATGCAAGAGTGCTAATTATTCTTCAGTTTCAGCCTGGTTATTGATAGCATCAATCAGAGAACCTTCGAGATCAACGCGCTTTTTTGGCTTCTCGGCAACTTCCTCTACGGTCTCAACTTGTGACTCATCACCACTGGTAATATCGATATTCCAACCGGTTAGCTTGGCGGCCAAGCGGACATTCTGCCCTTGCTTACCGATGGCCAGACTGAGCTGATCTTCAGGAACCGTAACGGTAGCTTTTTGCTCGGTATCATTCAGTGCTACACCGCTCACCTTGGTTGGTGAAAGGGCATTGATGATGAAGGTACTTGGATCGGTACTGTAGTTGATGATATCGATTTTCTCTTCGCCGAGCTCGCTCATGACGGCCTGAACACGTGATCCACGACCACCAACAAAGGTACCAACAGCGTCAACACCGGTAGTATTACTCTCGACGGCAATCTTGGTGCGTACACCAGCTTCGCGGGCAATAGCCTTGATCTCAACGGCACCGGTTTCGATCTCAGGAACTTCTAGTTCAAAGAGGTGACGAACCATATTGGCGTGACCACGGCTCAAAACCAGCTGCGGACCACGGAGGCTCTGCTCAACACGAACCAAATAAACCTTCAGTCGTTGACCAATGTAGTAACGCTCGTGAGGAATCTGCTCATTAGGGAACAGCACACCGTTGGCCTTACCAAGATCAACGTAAACAGTCGTACCATCAACACGCTGGACGGTACCATTTAGTACAGTATCAACCTTATCGCTAAACTCGGTGTAGATAAGTTCACGCTCAGCTTCACGCAGACGTTGGATGATTACCTGCTTAGCAGTCTGAGCGGCCACACGACCAAAACCTTCGGGGTGCTCTTCTTGCTCGACCATATATGGCTCTTCTTCTGTTCCAACTACAGCCTTCTTATCGACTTTCTTGGCATCGCTCAGACCGATTTGCAAGAAATCATTCTCGACATCGCCGTCTTCAACGACTTCACGGCTTACAAAAACCTGTGGCTCAACGCTATCGCCCTTAAGTACGACGCGAACTTCCTGATCCTTGTCGCCGTAATCCTTCTTATAGGCAGCGGCTAAGGCCAGTTCGACAGTCT
>CAYPFI010000123.1:0-1877 GCA_964410005.1 uncultured Candidatus Saccharibacteria bacterium
GTTCCCCCCAATAATGTTGGCGACTAAAGATCCAGTCCCGCAGTCGATACTTAACAGCCTTTCGGGCCACACCTTTCTCTTCAAGGAAATCGGTAATCTTGGACTTAGCTTCATCAGATGTAAGTCCATTGAACTCACCTGAGTGAATCAAGAATCCTGGATCAGAAATGGCTTTGCCATTACCCCGGTATAAATCAAGGATGTCTTGTGCAACCGGCCACATCATATACTTATCTGCTTCATCAAGTGATACCCAGTGAATGTTGTGCTTAGCTAACTCTTCTTCGGCGACTTCGTCCTGTTGTAAATCAGCTAACTCAACTACGACATTTACAAAATGGGCATGACGATTAAGTTGCTTAAGCGGATGCCAGAAGCGACCACTATACTCCTTGCCAAGTTCGTAGGTATTCTTAATATTTTTGTACCCTGTCTCTTCGGCTGTCTCTCGGACAGCGGCTGCTTCGGGAGTTTCTTCACCTTCAATACCACCAATAACAAACGAATATTTAGCATCATTCATTTGGCAGTGTTCAAGAATGATGATCTTATCTTCAGTTGGGTGTTTTACGATTACCTGGGCAATGCTGCGCTCAACAAAATCATGTCCTGGTTTAGGTGGATTAACATTATCCGGGTACTCGGGTGCGATGACTTGTCTGATTGGAATCTGGTACTTCGTGGCAAACTCAAAGTCGCGCTGGTCGTGAGCCGGGACAGCCATGATGGCACCGGTACCATAGCCCATGAGGACGTAGTCGGCAATGTAGACAGGAATTGGCTCATCATTAAGTGGATTGATGGCATGGGCGCCAGTGGCTACGCCAGTCTTCTCACGCGATTCGTCGGTACGAGCAATCTCGGACTGGGCCTGGGCAGCTTTAATATAACTGTCGATCTTGCCTTTTTGCTCATCGGTTACGATGTTTTGGACCGCCGGATGCTCAGGAGCCAAAACCATAAAGGTAGCCCCTGCTAAGGTGTCAGGGCGGGTGGTGTAGACAGTGATCGTCTCGTTACCAACTTTAAAGTCGATTTCGGCACCCTCACTGCGACCGATCCAGTTAATTTGCTGCGACGAAATACGATCAGGATAATCAACATCCTTAAGCCCTTCAATCAGGCGGTCAGCATACTTGGTAATACCCAGCATCCACTGCTTGAGGAGCTTCTTTTCTACGAGTGTACCGCAACGTTCGTGACGGCCGTTGACCACCTCTTCGTTAGCTAAGCCAGTCTTTTCTTTAGGACACCAATTAATGGCCATCTCTTTTTGATAGGCCAAGCCTGCTTTGTGGAATTGCAAAAAGAGCCATTGCGTCCATCGATAATAGTCAGGATCGGTGGTGTTAACTTGGCGATCCCAATCAAAGCCGAGCCCTAGGCTGTCGAACTGCTTGCGGAAGTTGGCGATATTTTTAGCTGTGGCAGCTTGTGGTGTGACACCAGTCTTGATCGCATAGTTCTCGGTTGGTAGACCAAAAGCATCGTAGCCCATAGGATAGAGTACGTTATATCCTTGCATGCGCTTATAGCGAGCCATAACGTCGCCGATGGTATATTCGCGAGCGTGGCCACTGTGTAAGCCGTCGCCCGACGGATAGGGAAACTCCGTGAGCATCACATACTTAGGACGCTCATCAAAATCGACGGCTTTATAGATACCAGTTTGGGCCCAGGTCTGCTGCCACTTAGGCTCAATGTCTTGGGGATTGTAGGACTTCATGGATCCTATTATAGCTTAGGCGTACTCTGAAGTGCCAATCTTTTCAATCCGACCCAGGAGATAATCGTCTTTCTCTTCCATCCTGATGAGCTGTTCATTGATACTACTCAGGCTTCTTTGATTTCTTGCCGATTGTATTTTGAGGTATGAG
>CAYPFI010000124.1:0-876 GCA_964410005.1 uncultured Candidatus Saccharibacteria bacterium
GGTAGAAGGACCCAAGTAATGCGCATTGGCATGTTCACCGACTACTATTTGCCGGTTAAAACCGGCGTCTCTACTTCTGTTGAGAGCTTCCGTGAGCAGCTAGAATTACTCGGTCACGAAGTCTACGTCTTTGCTCCTTCAGATGGCATGCGTGTGCGAGAAGAAAACGAACGGATTGTTCGCTTCCCTGCCCTTAAAGGATTATTTGTCGAAAACTACATGACCAGCGTCTTCTTCCCGCCTCAACAGATTCGTAAGATCGAAAAACTTAATCTCGACATTATTCACTTCCACGACCCCTCACAAATTGGCCTGCTTGGTGTCCACATAGCTCTCAAAAATGATATTCCTTTGGTCAGCACCTATCACACTGATTTGAATGAATACATCAAATCCTACCCCGTTATGGGGCCGGGATTTGTGGTTTTAAGCGCACTGGCACCCCTCATTACTGGCGGTGGATTCCGAGACGCAAAGCTTATTCGGCCAAGTCGTAACCGCCTGACCATGAGTCGCCAAGCACTCAAGCAATCAATGACGCTTATTCACAATTACTGTGATTTAGTAATTGCACCCAGCAAGAAAATGGAGCTGCAGCTCCGTAGATGGAAAACTGCTGCCCCTATCGAGATATTACCGACGGGTGTTGATAAAATTACAACAACTACCCTGGAGATTCGTAAACGAAAAGAACAATTCGGCATCACTGATGATGACCTTGTAATCATGTTTGCGGGACGCCTCGGCAAGGAAAAGAACATTGAACTCTTGATCAAAGCCTTCGCCAAGGCTCGCAAACAGCTCCCCAATCTTAAACTTCTTCTGGTTGGCGACTTTAAGCACGGTGATGAACTTATAAACCTCGGGACAGAGCTC
>CAYPFI010000124.1:886-1865 GCA_964410005.1 uncultured Candidatus Saccharibacteria bacterium
ATCAAAACTGGCTTCATCGAGAACAACGATCTGGGCTCGCTCCTGGGATGCGCAGACCTGTTCGCCCTTTCTTCTCTAACCGACACCCAGAACCTTGCTCTTAGTGAAGCTGCACAAGCGGGGCTCCCCCTTCTGACCGTAGACCCTCTCATCAACAATGTTATCAAGGATGGCCTCAACGGATACGTGACCAAGCCGACCATCACCGCCTTTGCCGATGGTATCGTCAAGATTCTTTCTGACCCAACCAATGCGAAGAAAATGGGTCAGCTGAGCGCTAAACGGGCCGAGGCCTATAGCGAGCACTCACAAGCTACCAAGCTAGCCAATTTATATCGAGAAATCCTCCAAAAACGCATCTAGTTCCTATTTTGCATAGTTTTTTTACTCAAAATAGGTCTTTTTGCCTTGCCAACAGTGTTAATTCCTAATACAATTAAGCATAAGAAGTAACGGGTGTATGGTTAAGCAAAAAAAACAATGGATAGCAATGCAATTAGCAGCTCTCCTCCTGGCAACAGGAGCTTTTTTGGTGTTACGCCCTCACCTAGCTAAAGCCATTGGTGTCAATCCATCTGGCTCTATCGCCGGCATGTCAGGTCAAGGCACCATGAATAGCCCCTACCAGGTATCTACCTGCGAAAATCTACAAGACTTGGATCAAGATCCTGATGGGTTCTTTGTTTTAGCTAACGACATCGACTGCTCTAGCAGTGTTGGCTGGAATAGTGGCGCCGGTTTTCTCCCTATTGGCATGGCTACCCCCTTTAGCGGCACCCTTGACGGCCACGGGCATACTATTAACAGCCTCTACATTAATCAGAACAGTAACAGCAATGACAATATCAATACGGGGCTATTTGCCAAGGGAGTCGAGTCCCTACATCTTCTCAATTTTAGCGTCACAAATGCTACTATTATCGGCAACACAAGTACGAATAATAGTACGGCCACTACTGCTGGCATCATCGCTTTAACA
>CAYPFI010000125.1:0-1735 GCA_964410005.1 uncultured Candidatus Saccharibacteria bacterium
GTGGGACGGGTAGGATTGTTTTTGAGGTTCCGGCAGGAAAAACAATAGATGACTACAAGGAAGTCATCAGTCAGACTCTGGCCGATGTCTCGAAAGCAAAAGATGTCAAGCAAATCATCAGCCCGTTTGTCTTCGAGCAAGCAGTCTCAAAAGATAGACGAATAGCCTTTGCCCAATTGCAACTGGGCGTCAGCCGCAACAATGTCACCGACAAGACCGGCGAGGACGTGGCGTCATCGTTAAAAATAGCTCGTAATGGTGGCATTACCGCAGAAGCTGGCGGAGACATCGTAAGGTTGGCACCGGCAGAAGTACTGGGCATAGGTGAGGTCGTTGGTGTATTGGTGGCTGCAATAGTCCTCATGATTATGTTCAGAACCATTTTTGCCGCTGGCTTGCCGATTGTAGTTGCTATCTTTGCACTCGTCACGGGGGTTGGGGCGGTATTCGCACTAAGCAGTGTTGTTGAAATTAATGCTACGACCCCCACACTGGCCGTCATGCTTGGTCTGGCTGTAGGGATTGATTACTCGCTCTTCATCCTTTCGCGCTACAGGAGCTACGTTCTTGAGGGTGATGATTATGAAACGGCAATCGCCAGTGCTGTCGGAACCGCCGGTAATGCCGTGGTGTTTGCGGCTCTAACGGTTGTTATTGCTCTTTCGGCTCTGTCAGTTATACAAATACCACTATTGACTACTATGGGTCTTGCCGCCGCTGGCACAGTAGCGGTTGCAGCCGTTGCTGCACTCACGCTTCTTCCCGCGTTCACTGGTCTTATCGGCGCACGCATCCTATCGAAAAAACAACACGCTAAACATCACGCATCAAAAAAGCATCATGAACTGCATGTCAACCACTCGTCTGTCTGGTATAAAATCGGTAGCTTCATTAGCCGTAAGCCTTTGCCGATTATCGCTGTGACAGTTGTGATACTTTTGGGGCTAAGCTATCCCGTAACAGACCTACACCTCGGATTGCCGACTGACGAATTCGCGGCTTCGAATACGACTCAAAAAAAGGCCTACGACATCCTTAGCCGTGGATTTGGCGCAGGGTTCAATGGGCCACTCATTGTGCTCGCCGAGAATATTAGCGCCCCGACATCTCAGGAAGTCGAACAAACCAAACAAGCACTTTTATCAGGACAACTGGCACTACCTCCAGCAGCACAGCTAATGGCGGGTCAAAACACGCAGGATCCCGATACCACTGCTCGCACCATAGTGAGCTTTGGCAAAGTCCAGCAAATCGCCACTCAACTAGGCACACAGCCAGGTGTGGCTCGGGCTATCCCGGCTGCTGTCACTCCAGGTGGCGGCGAGGCACTTATCCAGGTAATACCTACAACCGGTCCTTCGGACGAGGCAACTGTCGACCTGATTAAGAACCTACGAAACGAAAACGGTGTTCTAGGCGACAGCGACGTTCAACTCTCAGTGACGGGAACCACTGCCGTTCAAACGGATATTGACCAGAAGATGCTGGAAGCGCTCCCGCCATATCTTGCGATAACCGTAGGCCTATCTTTTATAATCCTGCTAATCGCGTTTCGTTCGATTGTCATACCGCTCAAAGCAACAATCGGCTTCATACTTTCAGTCGGCGCGATGTTCGGAGCACTTGTTGTGACGTTCCAGTGGGGTGCTTTCGGCTTGTTTGAACCGGCTCCCATCATTAGTTTCTTGCCAATCATAGGGCTTGGTATACTCTTTGGCTTAGCGATGGACTACGA
>CAYPFI010000126.1:0-1680 GCA_964410005.1 uncultured Candidatus Saccharibacteria bacterium
AATTGCCGGTTTGATCTTGTTGATTGATTGCCAAAAAGAATTCATATTTTACTGCATCAGCTTCTGCAAATCTTTGATTTGACAAGCCAGAAGAAGTTCCTCTAGTGTCCACCTGCCCGCCATATCCCCCCTTAGAAATGCCGACATAGCCATCCGATACTTTGCTAGGGTCAAAATAGTACTTTCCCCATGTGGCCTCAGCGTCTAAAGTATTACCTTCACCAGCTTGTGCAATTTCTAAATGAGCATCGCGCTGCTGCGTTGCTGTATCAGGCGATGGCATTATCTTTGCAAACTTATAATCTGGCGGTTCGGCTGCTCGAGCCAATTTGGAGACAATCAGAAAACTGGCAGCAGTAATCATTATGGCAAAAGAAACCACAGCTAAATGTTTGTGCCGTCTCGTAAGTTTTTCAGGTTTTCTGAACTTAAGCTTCACCTTACAAGTGTAGCTCGGCACCCCCCTACCGTCAAACCAGTTACGCTTATATTCAGACAAAATTAAAAGCCCCCGAGGAGGCTCTTAATCCAATTTGTGTTTGAATTTATTTTACTACGCGGTTGGCGTATTCGGTACTCTCAAAGATGATTGGCATAGCCAAAGTTTCGGCACTCTCATCAGGGTTCCACTGAGTCAACTCTGAGGCAGTGGCGGGACGGCGATACATGCGTAAGGTCACACCCACTAGGTCACAATCTAAACCGTACTTGTTCTTAAATTCAGAGCTCTCACTAAATTGAGCCATCAAGCCACCACGAGTAATCTTCTTCTGATCTAGGCGTCGGAGCCAGAAGTCCATACCACTCTGTTCTCCTGGACGGCCCAGCACATTACTGTAAACAAGTGCTACAAACTGTTTGTTTGTTAATGACCCGTAGTTACGTTGAAATTCAGGACTCTTAGCAAAGTAATCGGAAACACTTGCTAAACTAGCACCATTCTTCATCTTACGGATCCAGTAGTCGTAACCACCGGCATCTGGCCAGCGCTTGTAGTAGGCCTTATAGAGACGCACAAGTGGGCCGCGCTTAGCGGCATCTTGCTCAACAAAATAGTCGACAATTTCACGAGCCGTATAGGCCTGGCCTGTAGCAGGATTCTTACCGGCCCAATATGACAATTCAGCAGATGTTGCTTTACGACCAAGGAAATCGCGATACTGCTGATCTACCAGAGCATTACGGCTTGTAAATGGGGGCATGGCTGAACCAGGGTTTACAGCACAGACTTTAAAGTATGAGAGATCCACCCCACCCGAGTTAATGGAATTATTACTCAGATTCGTAAGAGTGAACTCCCGACCACCAGCGGTAAAGGCATAGAGATAGTTAAGCGGAAGCCCACTAAAGCTAGTAATATAGGCACCACCAGATTTGGAAGGTGTAACAATAATACGATGATCTTCTGGGGTAAGCCCACCATCAAGCGAGTCATATGTGCGGCAAACGCTGTTAGCTGGAACTGCTGGGGCATCACCACTTGTAGATTGATTCTTCACTACCTCGGCACCAATGGCAAACGTAGCGGTAGCCATAATCAGGGCAACAGGAAGAGCAACGTGCGTCAAAGTGCGGCGCAGGTTCTTTTGATTCTTCTCTTTATTAGGATGGGCGAACTTAAGGAGGTTATCGGCATGCTCTTCATGAGCATGTTTGGTAACTTTTTTATGCGATTTAGCC
>CAYPFI010000127.1:0-1602 GCA_964410005.1 uncultured Candidatus Saccharibacteria bacterium
AGCAACCTAATTGCTGCCTGTATATTGGTTGGAATCCTTAGTGTAGTGATTGCGCTGCTGGTGGGCCGTATGTTGCTCGACAGTATGATGCTCAACGCTCGTGTCATCGGCAAGAAGTCAGCCGCTAACAAGCAGATCAGCACTAATTACGATAATCTCAAGAATCTGCAAGACGACTACAATAGCTTGGGTGCGCTTCGTGAAACGGTTACGACGGCTCTGCCAACCAACCCGGGGCTGCCTCAGCTTTGGGCCATGGTAGAGAATATTGGAACCGCCAGTGGTGTATCGATTAATTCAGTGGGCTCAACCGCCACCTCAGATGCCGAGGCGCCAGCTGGTAGTGCCGTGCAACAGCTGCCAATTACCATTTCGGCTCAAGGTAGTTATGCGGCTATACAAAGCTTCCTTAGCAATATTGAACTCTCAACGAGGCCGCTGCGGGTTACTAATGTGGCACTTTCCGGAACCAATAACTCCATGCAGGCAACGTTAACAGTTACCACCTACTACCAGGGCGCTGCTGATTTGAAAGTGGGAAGTGAGGTGGTGCAATGAATCTAAAGAAACTCGAAATCCAGAAGAAAGATCTGTTATACATTGTTTTGACTGTTATTATCCTGATTGCGGTATTCATCCTTGGGTATAAGCAGTTGAGTTCGTCTGGCGGCGGAAGTGCAGGCGTAACGGTCGAAGTGGTGCAGCCAGTCGGTAGTAGTTTTAATGCAACTACGCTCGATCACCTTCGTGATGAGAAAAAATCTAAGAACTTTGTGGTGCCGGTTGATTTAGGCACGGGGGTAGGCACAGCTACACCGTTTGGGCAGTTGTAGGAGGCGCCGGTGCTCTCACCTGAAAGCCAACAAAAGCTAGAAGCTCAGCTACTGGCCACCAAACTGGTAAGCCAAGCTGGTATTGATGAAGCTCGCGGTACAGCCACCAAGAAGAGTATTAGTCTTGGTCAGGCTTTACTGCAATTACGCCTGGTGGATGAAGAGCCGCTAACCCGCGAGATGGCTAAAGTGGCGGGCGTGCAGTACGCTAACCTCCAGAACTTCACCGTGCCAGCTACGGTGCTCGGCAAACTGCCACGTGACACCGCCGATAAATATATGGCAGTACCGTTCGGCTATCTAGGTGAGCGCCTGGCTGTTGCCATGATCGATCCGACTAACATCCCAGCTGTCGACTTTTTGACACGTAAAGTTGGTGAGCCAATTGCGGTTTTCCAGGTCTCTAATACCTCGCTCAATAATGTGCTGGGACAGTTTAGAGGTGATGTTTCAGCGGATCTCTCGGCAGCAATTGATACAAACGCGGCTGCAGGTGATGAGGATACCAAGAAGGCCAAGGAGCAGAGCAAGGAAGAGGCCAAGGAGCTGCAGACGTTGGTTCAAGATGCGCCGATTACCCGCGCACTCAACACCATCCTAGAGCATGCCGTAACCAGTGGTGCCAGTGATATCCATATTGAGCCACGTGAGCAAGAGCTTAAGATTCGCTACCGTATTGATGGTGTTCTGCAAGAAGTTATGACACTGCCCAAAGCCGCCGAACCAGCCTTGATTAGTCGCGTAAAGATTTTATCTAATCTTAAGATCG